>NZ_JBGFGN010000133.1:0-15801 GCF_041224595.1 Donghicola sp. XS_ASV15
GAACCTCACAGAATTGGCCTGACGGCCAATGCGCCTTGGACCGGGCTTGCTATATGAGGGCCGCACGCTCCAAGGCGCTCGCCCCAAACTGGCCGACTTTTGCTCCGCCACAATGGCCGAATTTTACTCCGCCGTTGACAGTGGTTAGGTTCCAATAGACGAATTGTGGCAGGGGCAGCATGAAAATCAGGTGAAAGACCGGCAGCATGTGCAGTCGTCCTCTGGCCCACCCGAACTGCACGATGACCAGACCGCCGAGCCACAAGATAAAGCCGTAGGTGACAATATCAGGTATCCGCGCGACGTTCCCGAGCATCGCGACACTGAGAGAAAAGATGACCAGCGCGACGCCAATAGCGCGTCCATGGGCTGCCCGCGGCGCAGCGGGTAGGCTGCGCATTTCCCGTAGGAAAAGATATAGCGAAATCAGTGGGATCAGTGGGCCATGGCTGTATTCAGGACGACCCCATGCATCGAGAAGGTCGACAAACCCCAGCCAAAAAACCGGAAGAGAGCCAGGCGCCAGCAGCACGTACAGGACAAAACCTGTTGTAAAACCTGCCTTACCAGCGGACGAAGTACGCCCATCCGTCGATGAAAAAACCATCGTATCTACCCGAAAAATACTCGTCAAAAAACAGGTTCGACCTTATCAGAGCAAGGTCAAACTGCCTAACGAAACCGGAGCCAATCATCCCCAAGGGAGCGATATTGTTCCTAATTTCGGGTTAATCGCGCTGAAGCTTTTTACTGACCGAAGCTGTAGTCCCGGCTCAGACGTAGGTAGACGCGATTGGAAATTGCATCATCCAGACCTTCTTGCATGTTGCGGCGCTGGCCGACGCCGGTGGTGAGCGTCCAGTCACGCGTCAACATGTGATCGTAGTCCAGCGACACGTCCGCTTGCCAACTGGTTGGCGTTGTGCCGCTCAGGTAGTCGACTTCACCATAGTTTCCACTGAGCGAAATTTGGGACAAGCTATTGATATCATGCGTCCAATTCGAGCCAAGGGTCGACACAACTCGATCGCCCCCGGTGTCACTCGCGGTGACATTGCGCATTACATTCATGCCAAAGGTCCCGCGTTTGAACTCGCGGCTATATGCCATTTCACCGACCCAAGTGGAGGTGCCCTCATCGTTCTGGCTGACCCCAAGTTCTCCAGCAAGGGCTGCATTTGGCATCTCTAACGTGCGAGAGAATGTCAGCGCATCGCGTGCGCCCGTGGCTGCAACCTCGCGATCAAATCCCACACCTGCTGATCCGCGGAGAAGGTCCTTTTGGTAGCCGAAAGAGAAGGTCGCTCCTTCTTCGATGTCCTGAAGGCCGGCAGCAACGGTTTCGACTTCTGTGTAGCCGGTGGCGACATTCAACGTGCTGGTGGGGTCAATGCTATAGGTGACGCCCGCTTGGCCGCTGCGGGTTTCACGCTCGGTGTTCGGGAGGTTGTCCGCCTCGTGATATTTGTAGGCAAGCGTCGCGTTCATTGTCGCAACAGGTGACAGGCGCACGCGGGTTGCGACGGTGCCTCCTGACGTGGTGCTGTCGTAGTAAGATGGCGACTGCGTGCCGAGATAGGTGACGGCCCCGCGGTCTGCCTGAATGTCGAGTTCGATCGGGGTATCCTTGAGCATTTCCAACGTGATGGATTGGTTGGCCACGCGGCGCTGGCCCTCGTCCGGTACGATTGTGACTTCTCCGGTCTCAGGGTCGTAGATCGAAGACACGGAGCTTACATCCTGTTCATTCAGGCGGGTGACCGCCCGGACCGCGCTGCGCGCACCTTGACGTTCATAGAACATCCGGAAATTCGGATCGGTGATGTCCTTGATCGTCTGATCTGGCTCGTCGGCAAAGGTCAGTGCGGCAGACGTGTCTAAGTCGAGTTGCTCTATCGCAGTACGCCGGCTGACCCCGAGGCTGAGCGTGGTGGCGAAGCGATTTGTGTCACCTTCGGCCGGACGCTCCATTGCGGCATTGCTCTCGTTCCGCAATTCTGAAGAAATCCCGAGCCGCACCTCGTTTCCCCGTTTGCCGTCGTCTTGGGCGAGGGCGGAGACACCCGAAAAGGCAATCGCCGAAAACGAAATGACTTGATAGAGCCGCTGACTGGACCTCATCGCCTGAACTTTCCTTAACGCAGGTGCCGCCCAAAGATGACACTGCTATGCTGCCTCAAAACCCCTGATTTTCAGGGACTCCCGCTATTTTGCGGGTTTGAAGCTACATTATTCGAAAAGTCTGCGTTCGGGAACCACAATTACATCTCCTTCCCGGAGAGGTGTTGCACCAGAGATACCTCGCCCACCCTTGTAGTCGAAAATATACCGCGATTCCTGTCCGGTTTTCGGATCGACGCGGCGCAATTCGATACGGCGTGTTGCAGCGAAGCGCGTGAAACCACCTGCCGTCGCGATCGCTTGCAGGATCGTTACGTTTTCCTTGGTGTCTATGTCCAAGCGGCCGGGGGTATTGATCTCTCCCATAGCATAAACGCCATAGGTGCGCACGATGGGTGCGCTAACAGGGCGCGGGGGCGCGAGCGATGCAACGCTCACAAAGACGTTTGGGACGACATTAAAGTTTGGCGAGAGTTTGGAGACGATCGAGGATTGAACCGCACCCACGGATTGGCCCGCAGCGCGAATAGTGCCGGCGAAGGGAAAGTTAATATTCCCGTCCGGAAGCACCAAAACAGGTCGGCTCAGGTTTGTGTCCTCAAGGACTTCGATCTGGAGAGTATCGCCAACTTTGATTTTATAGTTGTCCGCCTGCGCAGGGTTCCAAGCCACGAAAATGCTCAGGACAAATGTTAGAAGCGCAAATAGAAAGCTGGTGCGCGCGCTTTGGGCAAAGCTCATTTCAATTCCTCGTCAAATACGATGCCGACCCAGTGCGCAGCGTAATGCTGATCGGGGTGGCTATCGCTGCAAATAATACGAAAGCGCCGCCATGATATGTCATTCCAGCTTTCATAGGAACGATTCATGGGAGCATTGAGCTAATTTTTCGCAAACAAGTCCTACTGGAGCATTAATCGATCACAGCTGCGGGTACAGGTTCTGCCAGCATTGCGAGCGCCTCGTTGATCGAAACGCGTAGAGCGGGCAGCGCGTCCTGATGCTGGACCAATAAATCGGAGGCATTGAGCAATGTGGTATGTGCCAGCGACTCTTGTCCATTTGCCAAATAGGCCATGCCAAGGTGGTATTGCACGCTCGGGTCTTCGCTCAGTGCAGTTGCGGCCGGCTCAAGATGGTCGAGCGCGGTTTCTACTTCGCCGCGCTGCAAAGCTATCCAGCCATACGTATCCCGAAACGCCGGAACGTCCGAACCCTGCAGCCGACGGGCGATAATGTAGGCACGGCTCAGGCTGTCTTCGTCAGAGCGCACTGTCGATAACAAGCTGGCAAGGTTGTTGGCAATTAAATCCTGCTCGCTATCTTGCGCGTACAGCTCTTCATAGATGGCGATCGCCTGATCAAAATCACCCAAAGCCTGCACGTGGCTCGCTCTGATCCATTGAAGGCCTGGGTCACCTTGCAAATGCTCTTGTGCTTGGTCGAGTGTCGCGAGGGCGTCGTCCATCTGGCCTGCGCGCTGCTGCAAGTTATAAATCGCCATCCAGCTATCGCGCAGCAACGGGTCAGCGGCGACCAGTTCTTGGAATAGTTTGATCGCCTTTGCGTCTTCGCCTGTGTGCCCCAAAGTCATCGCATAAAGAAATTTTGCAACCGGATCTTCTGGGGACTTTGTATGGGCCGAGCGGGCATATTCCGCAGCCTCGGCCATTTGTCCATTCAGAATCAATCCTCTAACAACCATCGCCGTCCCGGAACTATCCTCTTTGAGCTGGGTCTCGACGAAGCTCTTGAGTTCCTCGGTTTTTCGGCGCAGCGCGAGGTGTTTTCCTTCGAGTTCGTTGGCAAGAGCGACGGACTCTTCACTCCCCAGCGCACGCAGGCGCTGAATGTCCTGAGTGACGCGTCCCCAGTCTTCCATGCTCATATGTATTTCGGCGAGAGTGCCAAGAAGGCGGATGTCTGTATTCTGGCGCCGCAGAGCTTCGATCGTGAGTTCTTCGGCGGCTGCAAACTGTTCTTGCTCTCGAAGCACGCTGATCATCCGCAACGACAGGGTACCATCGTACTGAGCCGCCTCGACAGCGCGCATGAGCACATCAGACATCAAATCGCTGCTGCCTTCGCGCTCGTAAGCCCGCGCCAGAGTTGCGAGAACCATCGCATTATCCGGCTCTTGGTCCAGTGCTTTGCGAAGTACCAAGATTGCATCGCCGGTCTGATCATCGCTGATCATCCACGCCCCTTGAAGGCGAAGCGCATCTGTTTGTGCGGGATCATGCGCTAGCGTCTCATTTACCAAGATTTCGGCGTCGGCACGGTATCCTTCTTCGGCAAGAATCGACGCCAGAGCCATGCGAACGCGGTCTATACTCTCAGAGCTTTCGGCGTCTTTGAGCATTGCTTTCAGGTCTGCGATTGCGCGCTCTTTGTCACCGAGCTCGTACCTTAGAGCCGCGCGGAGCGCGTCAAAAGAGAGGGGGCTTTCAGCGAGATCCGCAGGGAGCGGCTCCGCTGCGAAGGCTCTGTCGAGCTCTTCTAACGCGGCAGTGTCGCCTCTTGTTTGCCTAATATATGCAAGAAGCAGTTCCCGGTCGCTGGCGTCATTGCCGATCTGCTGTCGCAGCCATGCTTCGGCGTCGTCTGTGCGGCCTTGGCGGGTATACCAGTTCACTAATTTTATGCCGAGGCCGCGCTCCTCTGGAAAGACTTTTGTCATTTTCCGGAGCGTGCTTTCGACGCCAGTCAGGTCGCCAATCCGTTCCAGCGCCATGAGTTTTGCACGGTACATTGGTAAACTCGCTGGATCGAACCCAAGAGCGATATCGGCTTGCTCTAAGAGAGCCGTCCACCGCTGTTCTTTAATCAATTCGGCCATTCCCACTTGGCGCGCCGGCTGTTGCGTTGGGTCTTGGGACAGCACTTCTTTTGCCTGTGTGGCCGCAGATTGTGCCTGCGCGCTGTCTTTGGCCTTTGTCGCTGTATAGTAAGTCGCAGCAGCCTGCAGTGCCTTAGCCTCTGACGAGGTAGGTAGACCTTTTACAGCCTTGTCTGCGTAGGGTTTCGCGTCTGCATAGCTGGTTTTCATCAACATCCGAGCAATGATCAGACTGGTCTCCGCGTCATCTGGAGCCTGCTCCGCCAACCGCATGTATTGCGAGAGCCCTTCTGCCAGCCGTCCCTGTTCTGTCACCAAATCGGCATAGAGGCGGCGTCCTGTCAGGTGAGCGGTGTTCAGTTTCAGGACATTGCGCAGTTCGATCAGAGCTCGATCCGTATCGCCATCGTCAAGAAGCGCGAGAGCATTTTGGAAGTGCCCCTCCGCACGCTCTTCAGAAGAGTCACATGCGGCTAAAGACAAGGTAAGGGCAATTACGAAAAAAAGTCTGGTCACTTGAAATAGTCCTGAAAGTTGGGTGGGCTCAGACGCCCGTGCCCTTGATCACAACGAGAATGGTGCGGAGTAGAATCATGAGATCTGCTCGCAAACTCAGATTTCGAAGGTAGTCATCGTCATAGCCCGCGCGTCCCGCAAAGCTTGTGTCGTGACGATCAGACACCTGCCAAGGGCCTGTGAGGCCGGGCCGGGTCAGGAAATAGCCCCGACCGGGGTAAAACGTGGATTGCTCGAGCATCATGGGGCGGGGACCAACAAGGCTCATCTCGCCGCGCAGGACGTTTAGTAATTGAGGAAGCTCATCGAGCGATGTTTTGCGCAGAAAGCGTCCCACAAGGGTGATGCGGGGATCCTTGCGCAGTTTTTGATGGGTTTCCCACTCTGTGCGCGCTTCGGGGTTCTGTTCTAGATATGCATCAAGGCGCGCATCCGCGTCATGCACCATCGTACGGAATTTATACATGCGGAATATGCGGCCGTGTCGGCCGATCCGCTGCTGGGTATAGATCGGGTTGTACCCGTCGGCAGCAATCAGCACGACCAATACAAGCGAGATAGGTAGCAGAAAAGGCGCAGCCAGAAGCAACAGCGTGATGGTCATCCAGATATCAAAGCTTCGCTTGTAGTAAAGCGCGTAGGTTTGATCCGGCCGCAGATATCCGGGAGAGACATCATTGGCGTAGGCGACGGGTTGATGCTGCGTGGTTGCGAAACTGTCAGAAAAGATCATGACGCCCGAACTCATTAACAAACAATAGGACCAGCGAAGGGCTTGTCCGATTAAATAACCGATACAAAGCCAGCCCAATTCAGGCCGGCAAACGTGCAAATATGGTTAACTGGTAACCGAAAATATATAAAAATTGTATTTACGACTTTCGTCGCTACTTCACCCTCTGACGTAACCGAGGGAATTTCAAGAAAATTAATGAAATCGTTGTGGTATCAGCGGAAAATTGCAGATGCTTGGTTGCTTAATAGTCATAAAAAACAAGATGATGGGTATTCAGGCCTTGGGGCGTGGCTGGCTCTGGACCAGCCGTAGTCTAAGGTTCAGTAGGGTTGTCTAGTGAAGTGTTTAACTATTTGTAGAGAATATTCCCTAAGATTGTCACTATCACATGGAGACTATATGAAATTGATACTTATTTGAGTTGTTGCATTAAATGTAAGTTTCCCGCATGACTGTATCAGTAATTTTCTTGTTTCTCGGGCTATTGTTCTGATGCCTCCCCTCAGTCCACCCCTGATTGTTTTCGCGCTTTTGAAGTGCTGTGAAACTTGCTTTTCGCAAGACCATTTTGTCAGTGGATATCCTCGGGACTGGACACTCGCGGCCGGATTTTGGGCAGCTCCGGGTGAGGCGCTATGTTAGCCGATTTTTCAAAAAGGTTTTTGTGTATGTCCTCTGGAGCTATGTATTCCGCTCATTTCGGGTTAAAGCAGCGACCCTTCACCTTGTTGCCGGACCCCGAGTTTTTGTTCTGGTCTTCCGGTCATCGACGGGCGTACTCGGTTCTAGAAATCGGGCTGCTGTCAAAAGCGCCAATCACGCTGGTGACTGGTGAGATTGGGTCAGGCAAGACTACCTTGCTGCGGCAACTGTTGAATCGTTTGGAAGAGGATTTGACCGTTGGTCTCATTTCGAGCGCGTCTGGCGGCCGAGGGGACTTGATCCGCTGGATCATGAATGCGTTTGACCTTCAGATACCCGAAGGAAACCCCGAATATGTTGAGCTCTATCAGCAGTTTGTGGATTTCTTGGTCGGCGAATATGCCCATGGCCGACGTGTCATTCTGATTATCGACGAAGCCCAGAACCTCTCAGGCGACGCGCTAGAAGAGCTGCGGATGTTGACCAACGTCAATTCGAACAAGGACGAGGTCTTTCAACTCGTCTTGGTGGGGCAGCCGGAATTGCATGACCAGATTCTTCGGCCGGAGCTCCGGCAACTTGCGCAACGTGTCGCCGCGAGCTTCCACCTGGGGGAGATGGACCGAGTGGCGGTTCATGAATATATGCGGCACCGGCTTCAGGTCGCTGGGGGCACAGGGCGTGAATTCGCGCCCGAGGCAGTTGACGTAATCTATCAGAACACTGGTGGAATTCCACGAATGATCAACCAGTTATGTGATTTGTCTATGATGTATGCATGGACAGATGATGAAGATGTTGTGTCGGTAGAGACCGTGGGTGCGGTGCTTGAGGACGGCGTCTTTTTCGGAGCGCAACTTTTGGGTGGGGCTCAAAAGGAGCAACAAGCGTGATGCAAGAAGTCAGATATTTACTTGCGATCTTCCTAAGGCGGTTGCCTTGGTTTCTCATTGTTGCGGGGGGCATCTCAACCCTTGCGATCCTGACTGCGGTGAGCCTGCCGCCGGCCTATGTCAGCCAGGTGCGTCTCTTGGTCGAAAGCTCGCAGATCCCCGGAGATCTGGCGGAATCAACGGTACAGACGTCTCCTCAGGAGCAGCTGCAAATCTTTGAGACGCGATTGCTGACCCGAGCCAACCTGTTGGAAATCTCGCGCCGGCTTCAGGTGCCAGATGACGTCGCGGAAATGTCACCGGATCAAATCGTAGATGCCATGCGCGCGCGCACAAATATCCGGATTTCAGCGGGACGCCAGGAAGCGACGCTGATGAACATCAGCTTCGAAGCAACGAACCCGCAGAAGGCTGCAGGCGTTCTGAACGAGTATCTGACGCTCCTGCTTCGTGAAGATGCTCAATATCGGACGACACGTGCTGGGCAGACACAAGAGTTCTTTGATCAAGAGGTTACACGACTGGGGACGGAATTGAGCGTCCAAAGTGCAAAGATCCTTAATTTCAAAAACGAAAACGCTGAGGCTTTGCCCGAAAGCCTCGAGTATCGGCGCACTGTTCTATTGAACTTGCAAGATCGTATGCTCCAGATCGACCATGAAATGACGCGCCTGACAGAGCAAAAAGAGCGCTTGGTGCAGGTTTTCAACTCCACCGGCCGGGTTGAAACCGGTGGCGCGCAGACCCCTGAAGAAGAGCGTTTGCGCTCGCTCGAGACAGAGCTTGGGAGCCTCATGTCGATTTACTCTGAGAATCATCCACGCGTTCTGGCGTTGCAAGCACAAGTCGCGCAGGCCCAGAAGGCGGTGAGCGCCGTTGGCGCAAACAATCAAGGTGAAGAAGAACAAGACCCCGCGCGCGCAATGTTCACTTTGCAAATGGAAGAGGTCGAGACGCGGCTTGAGTTTCTAAATGATCAGAAGTCGCAGCTCTCGGCTCAGATCGCGACACTGACCGAAAGCATTTCGCTGACACCGGCGAACGCCATTGCACTGGATGCATTGGAGCGCGACCATCAGAACATCCAAGAGCAATATAACCAAGCGGTCGATCGCTTGGCGCGGGCATCGACAGGCGAGCGGATCGAAGCTCTGTCGCGGGGTCGCCGGATTACGGTCGTTGAACAACCGACCGCTCCGTCCGCGCCAACGAAGCCGAATCGCCCGTTGATCGCTGGTGGGGGAACATTGTTCGGGATCATTGCAGGTCTCGGACTCATCGCTGCATTGGAAATGCTGAACAGGACAGTGCGCCGCCCGGCTGATCTAGTGCGCAAACTCGGTGTCACACCAATCGCGACGATCCCCTACATGCGGACGCGCCGACAAAAACTGATCCGCCGGATGTCGTTCTCGGCGGCGGTGCTGATCGTGATCACAGTGATTCCGACCACGATTTACTACCTTCATGTCTATTATCTGCCTCTCGATCTGATCGCTGAGCGGGTGATGGACAAACTGCATCTTAGAGGGTGAGGGAAACGTCATGGAACGACTTCAGGCCGCATTGCAGAAAGCACGCGCTCAGCGCGAGGCGACCCCTTTTGATACGAGCAGAAACCGTAGTGCCCGTCGTGCGCCGCTGCCATCCTCTCGGCGCAGGGCATCTTTGATCGACGACGTTTGGCAGGGGCTGCCAGAAATGGAGCACTGCATGGATGTTTGGCAGCTTCATCGCCTTTTTGCCTATAAAGGCGGGGCAGACGCGGCTCCGTTTGATCTTTTGCGCACGAAATTGCTGCGTATGGTGCGTGAACAAGGTTGGAAACGTATCGCAATTCTGTCGGCCAACGCAGATGCAGGGAAATCAACAACGGTGGCGAACCTGGCATTGTCCTTTGCACGCCAAAAGGACATTCGCGGTGTGTGCATCGACTTCGATCTGAGGCGTCCATCTATGGCGCGTTTATTGGGGCAGCACCTACAGACCAACATGGGGCAGGTGATCCGCGGAGAGGTGCCGCTGGATGCGCACATGCGCCGACTTGGGATGAATATGGCTTTTGCGATGAATGACTTGCCGGTGAGCCAGCCCGCAGAGCTTTTGCAAAGCAAGCGTACTGAAGAGCTTATTTCCGATATTGAGAGCAGATATTCCTCGGACGTTGTTCTTTTTGATATGCCCCCGATGATGGTGGCCGACGATGCCCATGGGTTCCTGCGCTGGGTTGATGCGGCCTTGATCGTGGTTGAGGCAGAGAAAACGCCGCTCAAGCAGATCGACATTCTGGAGCGGCAAGTTGCTGACCTCACCAATGTTGCAGGAATTGTGCTGAACAAGTGCAATTACACGGACGAGTACACCGGCTCCTACCATGACTACTACTAGTGCGCCCTATGCTGCAGTCATCATACCGCACTACAATGATCATTCGCGCCTGCGTCGGTGTTTGGAAGCGCTGTGGCGCGGGGGTGTGCCCGGCGATGTCGAAGTGATTGTGGTCGATAACGGGTCAACTCCCGATCTCTCGGGCTTTGGTGATTTCAGTGGTTTGCGAATCGTCGTTGAGCCCAAGAAAGGTGCTGCGAACGCGCGGAATCGTGGGGTGGCAGAAACGCCAGCGCCGCATTTGTGGTTCTTGGATGCCGATTGTGTTCCGGCTGAGGACTGGCTTTCTTGTGCGCGGGCGAATTGTGTACGTGCCGATATTGTAGGTGGCGACGTTCAGCTATTTGACGAGACCGAAGCTCCGCGCAGCGGTGCGCAGGGGTTTGAGGCCGTTTTTGCTTTCGATTGTAGAGCCTACGTGCAGCAACAGGGCTTTGCCGTCACTGCGAATATGCTCACTCGCCGGGATGTTTTCTATCGCGCGGGGCCTTTTGTGGACGGCGTGCCAGAAGACAAAGAATGGTGTCGCCGCGCTGTGAGACGAGGCGCTCATATCGTGTTTGAACCAACGCTGCGCGTTGCGCATCCCTCTCGAGGGGATTGGCCCGCTCTTCGACGCAAGTGGATGAGACTCACCAAAGAGGCATGGGCGGAGCAACGCTTGAAAAAGCACGCTTCTGCGCGGTGGGCTGTGCGCGCCATCGCAGTTCTCGGATCCGGCCTTGCACATATACCATGCGTTTTGCACTCGGCTCAGCTTGCACGGTCGGAAAAGGCGTCGACCGTCCTCACTTTGTTGCGATTGCGCAGCTTGCGGGCGTTCTGGATGGTCCGTCAAAGTCTGGGGATCGGGCCCTAGCGACCGCAGTCTTTCACTCCTGTTAACCTTGGCTGTCAAATGTCTGTCCGATGATTTTGCCCTTCGGGGCCTGACAGAGGTGCGGCATGCAAATTTCAGTGGGAGCAAGTGTTTTAACCCCTCGGCCTATTCGGCCCCCAAGCGGGCCTGCGGTGATATTGGCGCTTGGGCAATCCAATATGGTCGACAGGTCCGGCGCGGATGCCACGGCGGTTTGGCCGGATTCGGTACGGATCTTTGATCCGGTATCCGAGGAGGTTGTCCTTCCGACCAAAAACCTGAACTGGCTTCCAAGCGTACCGGGCGCGACCACAGATTTTGATAGCGGGCCAGGTCACGCTATCAGGGTTTTCGCAGGTCTTTGGTGTGCTCAGAATCCGGACCGTCTGCTGTATGTTTTGCCAGCTGCCCGCGGTGGCACTGGTTTCAAGGACGAATGGTATGCGGATGGCAGCGGCATTCTCTACAACGAGACTGTAAGACTGCTTGATGCCCTTCTTGGCCAAATACCGGATGCTGAAATTGTCGCGGGTGTGATGCAGAACGGCGAGCGGGACGCGGGTCAGCAGAATGCCTGTTATCAGTGGAACGCGATAGAAATGATTGCACGGCTTCGCACTCGGTATGATCAGGATATCCCCTTCGTTTGGGGCGAACCTGGCCAATTTAGTGCGACGCAATCTGCGGACTTCTCTCGGATCCGAGGGCAAATCCGAGGCCTGCCAGAGCAGGTACCTGGCGTTGCATGTTCACGTGATCAAAACCCGGCTCTTTACGATAGCCTGTCTGATACTGGCGATGGCCTCCACTTCGATCGCGCGGGGCAGGAGGCTTTGGGGCAGATGGATCTCGAGGCGCTCTCTTCGCTTTCTGGACCGGTTTCTCTGCCCGATGTCGCCTTGGTTTGGCAGAGTGCAGGCATCCCGAATTGGAACAATTTTGATATTGCGGCCTATGATTTACAGGCCGGTGATCGCTTGGTTTTCCTGGCGGCGGCTCATCGCTCGAGCGGAAATGCATATTTCGAAAACATGGAGGTCGATGGCGCCAGCGCGTCTATTTTGCACACCTCGGTTCATGAGGTCACGACGCGTCTCGCGCTGTCCGCAGCAACTGTAACTCTGACCGATACGCCGGCTTCGCCGCTTTTGCCTGCCGAAATTTCTTGGGAAAAGCAGCCATTGGGCGGTGCCATTTCTGTCTGGCGTGTCCGAGGCAAAAATGTGGGCGTGCCTCAAGTTTCTGTTGGTACAGGCGCCTTGACGCTCGCTGGCGCAGAAAACGGTGAGATGGTCTTATTGGCCTACGGCGTCGATACGGCTGGTGAGGTTGTGTTCGACGGCGGCGGAGAAACGGTGGTTTCTGGTGCAGGAAACGTCTATGCAACCTCTTTCTCGAGTCAGAGAATAAATGCGACAGGTGAAGTGGTTCTGACGCCGCAAGGTACACCTTCACATGGATGCGGCGTGATTGGTTTGCCGCTTTTATCTTAGGTAAATCTTAAGCAAGATTCATCAGTCTCCGACCATACCCTTTGGCCGGAGACTGTGCATATGTCTTTCTCTCATCGCCACGATATTGATGGTCTGCGCGCGATTGCGGTCCTACCTGTTGTGTTCGGGCACGCCGGGATCACTGGATTTTCTGGTGGCTTTGTTGGTGTGGACGTGTTTTTCGTGATCTCGGGCTACCTGATCACCGCGGTCATACTCACCCAGTTAGATAACGGGACGTTTTCTCTTTCGGACTTCTATCTGCGGCGCGTTCGTAGGCTTTTGCCAGCGCTGTTTTTTGTGATCGCAGCGACGTCGTGCCTCTGTTGGGTTCTAATGCCGCCCGCAGACTTCGAAGCATTTGGTCGATCATCGCTATCCGTGCTCACGCTTTGGTCGAACATTTGGCTATGGCAAAACACGGGTGACTATTTTGGTGCAGCTGCCGAAATCACGCCTCTGTTGCATACTTGGTCACTGGCGGTGGAAGAGCAATTTTACCTCGTTTTCCCAGCGTTTTTGATTGCCGTTGCCCGCTTTCCAGCCAAATGGCGGTTTAGACTGATCGCCAGCGCCACCATCATTGCAGCAGCATTCTCGATCTTTGCGACCTTCGAACATCCCACAGCTTCGTTCTACCTCATGCCGACGAGAGTGTGGGAGTTTGGCGGAGGCGCGTTGATTGCAGCCGCGCCGAATTATTCTCCGACCCGCAGATGGGCCGCTGCAGTGGTTTCGAGCGGTCTCGTGATGATTGTTCTATCGGTGATAACGTACGACAGCACCGTGCCGACCCCTGGTGTCAACGCACTGTTGCCAGTCGCTGGCGCGATGCTGGTGATCTACGGCGGACAACAAGCCAACGTGGTGTCGGGGCTACTGGCCAGCCGATCGTTCGTTTATATCGGCCTGCTTTCCTATAGTTTGTATTTGTGGCACTGGCCCGTTCAGGTCGCATTCCGGCTGGTTTCAGGGGTCTATCATCTTCCACTGTCTTTGGGTGCGGCATCGATCATCCTGTCATTCTTGCTGGCCGCATTGACATATGCTCTCGTCGAGCAGCCCATGCGTTCGAAAACGTCTGCGATGAAAACATATGGCGTCTTGAGCGGCGGACTTGTCGCTCTTGGTGGCCTCTCTGCAGTCGTTATTCTGGGTGCTGGGCTACCCCAGCGCATGAACTCGGCGGCTTTCTCGGTCTATTCGGCGGCGACAGAACGCCCGCACATTCACCAAGCTTGTATGGATCGCGCTCTTGCAGAGGGCCCCTGCAGACTTGGGCGCCAAACTGGCGCGCCAAGTCTTCTGGTTTGGGGCGACTCCCACGCAGGTGCGGCTCTGCCAGCATTTCAGGCTTGGACAACTGCGCATGGGACAGCGGCTGTCGCAGCAGCGCGATCAGGTTGCCCGCCGGTCATTGGCGTCAATAGAGCAGACCGTGCTTTGACGCATGGCTGTGCGGCGGCCAATTCCGCCGTCATAGCATTCCTACGAGAGCATTCGGAGATACAAAAGGTTGTCTTGGCTGCCCGCTGGCCGCTGGTCTTTAGCGGAGAAAGATCTGTTGGAGAGGCCGGAGGGCGGCAGAGATTTGTTTCGACAGTGGGAGCGCCCGTCGAAATGTCTCAGGCTTTCGCGGCAACGGTATCGCACCTGAGAATGATGGGAAAAGAGGTGCTAATCTTGGGCCCTGTTCCTGAAATGGGCCTGGATCTTCCCAGAGCATATTTTGCCCGCACGCGCCTTGGACTCGACCTGAGAACGCTCGAGTTGCCTGATGATCCATCGTCGCGGCTCGGCAAAGCAGAGGTTATTCTCAGGCAAATTGCATCCAAACATGGAGCATATTTCCAGCCACTTTTCGACGCCAAACCTGAACAGATCAATTTGCTTCTGACGCATATGCCGCTGCTGTATGCGGATGACGACCACCTAAGTGAAGAAGGCGCGCTTCGCGTTGTTCTGCCACCTTTCGCGGTTGCTATGCGCCAGGTCAAATCGGGCGCACCCATCCGAATTATATCTTTGGCAGAATAGGACAGATCATTCTTGCACTCGAAACAATTGCTTGGACCACGCGGATTTTCAAGCCTAAACTGCAAGTATTGTTTCGATTTCCGGCGTCACACGCATTCCGCCGATCGCAGGTTAAAAGTAAGATGTTTGAGTATTATCGCCTGATCTGGGGGCTGCTCGATGCGCATGAACGTAGGCGATTCCTGTCGCTTATTGGTTTGTCCATCGGAATGGCGGTCGCCGAAATGTCAGGCGTCGCAGCGATTTTTCCGTTTCTCGCGCTGGCTGGCGATCCCGATGCTATGGGGCGTGGCGCAATATTTCCACGTCTCTCTGACTGGACGGGAATTACGGAGCCCGAGAGGTTCACCGCACTTATCGGCGCCGGTGTGCTTTTGCTGCTTTTGAGTGGGATGGGCCTGCGCGCTGTCGGAACTTATGCACAAACACGGTTCGCCATGATGCGCGGACGCGCGATTTCGCGGCGGCTTTTGCAACGGCATCTGCGCCGTCCGTATATTTGGCATCTGCAGCAAAAGGGTTCAGACCTTAGCCAGTCCCTCTTGTCCGAAGTGGATTTGGTGGTTCAGCAGGCGATCTTGCCAGCCATTATGTTGCTCACCAATATTTCGGTGAGTCTGTTAATCGTAACGCTCCTCTTTCTGGCCAATCCGATTGTCGCAGCTGCGGCGACTGGTTTGCTGGTCGCAGTCTATGGAGCGGTGCTTCTGATTTTGCGTCACCCATTGCAACGGGCAGGGGCAAAGCGGGTCGCCTTTAACAAAGAACGCTTTCATCAAGTCGGCGAAATCGGTGGCGCGATCAAAGAACTGAAGGCGACGGGTCAGGAGCAGAGGGCAGTCGACGCATTCCGCAGGCCAGCAAAGGGTATGGCCCAAGCCCACACAAGTGCCATTGTCCTTGGTCAGATCCCGAAATTTGCTCTGGAGGCCGTGATTTATGGAGGTTTTGTTTCTCTTCTGTTGATCGGATTTGCGTCTGGTTCCTCTGCGTTGGCGGACATCATGCCGCTTCTGGGGTTGTTTGGGATGGCGAGCCTGAAGCTCTTTCCTGCATTGCAACAGGTCTTTGCCGACATCAGCCTGCTTAGGTTTTCCCGTGATGCGCTGGTGCGCCTGCATAAACAACTGCGTGACCCTGTCAACGGCGGAGTAAAATTCGGCCATTGTGGCGGAGCAAAAGTCGGCCAGTTTGGGGCGAGCGCCTTGGAGCGTGCGGCCCTCATATAGCAAGCCCGGTCCAAGGCGCATTGGCCGTCAGGCCAATTCTGTGAGGTT
>NZ_JBGFGN010000140.1:0-33315 GCF_041224595.1 Donghicola sp. XS_ASV15
AAACCGCCAGCCGCTACATGATGGTCGAGGCATTCGCTCAGATCGACAACGAGGAGACAGACCCAATTCTCAGCATAAAAGCCGCCTGATCATGACCTCAGGCCACCCGACAAATTACACCACCTTGACGGACGTGACCCTTAGCGCGGCACCGTTCGATGAACGTTGCTGCAAAACATCTCGATATTAATGTCGCGACCGTTTCGCGCCGCATTCATCGCATCTCACAGGATGTCGGGGTCAAATTGTTCGTGCAGGGGCGCGACGGATGGCGGCTGACGCCAGAGGGCCGCGCATTGATGGATGTGATTGAGCAATTTGAATCCAATCTGGCCCGACTTGGCAACAACCTGCCTCATTTGCAGTCGGCTGCAGAGAAAGCTCGCGTTATCACAACGGGATTTCTTGCGGCAGATTATCTGACCGATCAACTGGGCGCATTCATGGAACGCTACCCAGGGATCGAGTTGGAAATCCTGTGTTCTTCGATCG
The DNA here is from genome assembly GCF_041224595.1 of Donghicola sp. XS_ASV15. NCBI lineage: Bacteria > Pseudomonadati > Pseudomonadota > Alphaproteobacteria > Rhodobacterales > Roseobacteraceae > Donghicola > Donghicola sp. XS_ASV15. The sequence goes on from NZ_JBGFGN010000140.1 coordinate 493, forward strand.
AAGCCAACTTCGACCGCGAAGATGTGGATGTGGCGCTGCGTATGAACCGGCCGTTGGACGATGCTTTGATGGGCCACGAAGTTGGCAAAGTTCATTTCTGCGCGGTGCAAAAACCTGATGCGACCAGCCGCGACTGGATCGCGCTGAGCCGAGAGTTGGACTGGACCCCCGAGATGCAAGCTGGCTACGAACGCTTCGGGCGGCCTCCTGTCATGCGGGTAGAGGATTTCAGCCTGGCTATGGATGCCGCGGCCTCGACGGGTCTGTCGACTATCGTTCCACGTCTGCACCTGGCTGCGAACTCACCGCTGAGCATTATTACAGGCGCGCATAGTGTGGCGACCCGTAGCCTCTGGGCTGTCTACCAAGAGAAGCGTCAACGCGATCCGATCGTGAACGCAGTGGTCGACTGGATTGCTCAAAGTGTTGCGCAGCGCCGCCTGAACGAGGGTATACCGCAATCCGGCGATAGTCCTTCGGGTCTGGGTTACTCCGCCGAGTAATCCACCAAGCGGTCGGTGACGATAGCGCCGACCCACATGCAAAATAGTGCCAACCAGGCGGTTCCGACAAAGATCGACCCGCCTGTCACACCTGCTCCGATCGCGCAACCTCCGGCCAACATGCCGCCAAAGCCCATCAGCGCTGCCCCGAGCATTGCGCGGCGCATATTGGCCTCATCCTCGAACCCTTGGAATTTGAACTCGCCTTTGAGCCAGGAGGCGACAAAAGCGCCAATAAACACGCCGGGCACGAGACCAACGTCGAACTCCAGCACCGGATTGCGTTCGAGAAAGAACATAAGCGTATGAGCCGAGGGGCCCGTGAACGTCGCACTCTCGATCTGCACAGGATCAAACGCGACTTGGGACAGGGCATAAGTCAGCACCCAGCCCACCGCGACAGCAAACCCTACGCCCGATGCAAACACGAGGCGGGTCCAGCCAATCTGTTGGCGTCGCGACAGTTCCACAGCAAACACAGCAATTCCCAGCCCAAGGATGAGTCCGCCCCAGTCCGGGAGCCCCACAGCAGCCTCTAGATTCAGGTTGCGGCCCCCGCTGGTGACCCAGAGAGCGGCAAGCTTGTCCCGAAACGGAGAGAGCCAGCCGGACAGGCTCATTTGGGCGACCACCGCAAAGATCAGACCAGAAATGATCGAGCGTAGGTTGCCCGTGGCACCAAGGACCAAGAGCCTGCCAGAGCAGCCACGGGCCAAGACCATCCCACAGCCGAAGAGCAGCCCACCAAGGATTGCGCCGGACCAGCTGCCGGGGACAGCCATCATGCGAGCGTCCTCGGCTTGCATCAGTCCGCTAAGCTCTGCGGCCTGCACCCAGACGAGCGCGGTCGAGAAGGTCAAGAGCCAGACCGCCACGCGGTCCCCCATCTGGAACCGTCCAAATTCCACCGTCGCGGCCCGCAGGCAAAACCGTGATCGCTGCGCTGCAACGCCGAAGATTACACCGGTGACCAGTCCGAACAGAGCGGCGGTTGCGGCTTCTCCCACTGATTCGACGATCCAGAGTATGTCCATACTGCTCTCCTTTCGGGCGATTGGGCGGGTTTTACGCACATCTGCGGATCGGCGCCTTGATTTGCATCAGGATATGAATGTGTGAATTTGAAGGTCGAATTTCTAAAAAGCGACATTTCTGGGTCGCGAAAAAGCGGGACGGACAAGGGCGGCGTATCGGACGCTTTGGGGCAGACTGAACACTGACTGACTGAGGTGCATGATGGAGCTTAACGAGACTGTGTTGCCGTTCGACGGCATCCCTGCGTCCCTGCCGGTTTCTGCTGGTTTGCGCGTGGATTCGGCCATATTGCCGCTAGAGGGCGGGACTGATCCGACGTTCGGGAAGGTACGTTGGAAAACGCTCTTTTCAGCGGATGTTACCCAAACCAGCGACATGGTTCTGGGTATTGCACAGTTTGATGCAGGCGATACCCTAGAGCCCCACCGCCATGCCCCCTCTGAATTCTACTTCGGTCTCTCTGGGTCGGGCGAGGTCACAATCGATGGCATTGTGCATCCCATCTCTGCGGGGGTGGCCCTGTTCATCCCGTCAAACGCAGAACATGGCACCGTCGCCGGCCCCGAAGGCCTGAGTTTTGCCTACGGCTTCCCCCGTGCGTCCTTTGCTGAGGTGGAATACCAGTTTAGCGCCGGACGCGTGGATTGAGCTTTGCCACAGAGAACAGGCGGGCGTAATAGACTGGTATGAGTCGTTCATTCTTCGCCCCTCTTCCTCTGGCCGACGCGCGTCATTTGCCAAAATGGCGTCAGCCTAAAACATTGCTGTTCGTGATGGCTGCCGCGATGCCGGTGGCGTTTGCGACATGGTCTGCCCTGTTGAATAACTTCGTGATCGAGGTGGCGCAGTTCGATGGCTCTGACATCGGCTGGCTGCATACCGTTCGCGAAATCCCGGGTTTTCTGGCGATTGGCGTGATCGCTCTGCTGCTGATTATTCGAGAGCAGGTCTTGGGGCTCGTCTCTCTGATCTTGCTGGGGGTCGCGACGGCGATCACAGGGTTCTTTCCGTCATTAGGCGGAATTCTGGTGGTCACAATGCTGAGCTCAATCGGCTTTCATTATTATGAGACGGTGAACCAGTCGCTCCAACTGCAATGGCTGTCCAAGGAGGAGGCGCCCAAGGTTCTGGGCGCATTGCTGGCGACAGGCAGTGCGGCGACGCTGGTGGCCTATGGCTTGATTATGCTGACGTGGCAGAGCTTTTCGCTGTCTTATTCCACTGTCTACATGATTGCGGGCGGGGTGACGGCGGCAGTCGCGATGTTTGCGATCTTTGCCTACCCTCAGTTCGAAGCGCCCAATCCTCAGGTTAAGAAGTTCGTTCTGCGCCGCCGCTACTGGCTGTATTACTTGCTTCAGTTCATGGCAGGAGCGCGCCGTCAGATCTTTGTGGTCTTTGCGGGCTTTATGATGGTCGAACGGTTTGGCTTTGACGTGCATGAGGTCACGGGGCTGTTTCTGATTAACCTTGTTGCGAACATGTTCTTTGCGCCGTTGATCGGGCGGATGGTGTCCCGCTTTGGCGAGCAAAAGGCGCTGGTGATCGAATATGTCGGCCTCATCGTTGTGTTTAGCCTGTATGGCGGCATCTACATGTTCGGATGGGGCGTCGTTCTGGCTTCTGTGCTCTATGTGATCGACCACCTGTTCTTTGCCATGGCGCTGGCGATCAAGACCTACTTCCAGAAAATCGCGGATCCGGGTGACATCGCGCCGACTGCAGCCGTTGCGTTTACCATCAACCACATCGCTGCGGTCTTCTTGCCTGCAGCGTTGGGCTACCTGTGGCTCCAGTCGCCCGGGGCGGTGTTTGTGCTTGCGGCGGGCATGGCGGCGAGCTCGCTCTGTCTGGCGCTGCTGATCCCGCGCCATCCGCAAAAGGGCCACGAAACGCGCCTGAGCCGGTTCGTGGCTGCGGTCGCAGAGTAAAGGGCGCTTGACCCAAGGCAGAAGGGGGCCTATCGCCCCCTGCAAGCCTGAACAGGAGTCCGAAATGCCCACCTACACCGCCTACACCAAGCTGACCGCCAAAGAGAACGCCGAAGCCTTGGGCGTGGCGATGGAGAACATGATCCCCGAGCCCACCGGCATCGGCGTGTTCGAAATGGAAGACGGCTCGGGCCTGTGGGAAGTCGGCGGTTACTTTACCGAGGAGCCTGATGCGGCTGGTCTGGCGCTGCTGGCGTCCATGAACGACGCGCAGGATTTCGTGGTCAGCGAACTGCCCGAAACAGATTGGGTCGCCAAAGTGCGCCGTGATCTGGCGCCCGTGGTTGCGGGTCGCTTCTTTGTCTACGGCAGCCACGACGCGGACAAGGTGCCTGCGGATAGCGAGCCCCTGTTGATCGAGGCCGCGATGGCCTTTGGCACCGGTCACCATGGCACCACGCTGGGCTGTTTGCGGGCGCTGGATCGTTTGGACACGGGCGGGTTTAAGGGCAATAACGTGGTCGATATTGGCTGCGGAACCGCTGTTCTGGGCATGGCGGCAGCGCGCATTTGGCCGAACCCTGTTCTGGCCAGCGACATTGATATCGTTGCGGTCGAAGTGGCCGAAGCCAACGTAAAGGCAAATGGTCTGGAAGGCCGCGTGAACTGCCTAGAGGCGACCGGTTTCGAGCACGAGACGCTTCACGCCGCTGCGCCCTTTGATCTGGTCTTTGCGAACATTTTGAAGGCTCCGCTGATCGATCTGGCCCCCGATGTGGCCTCGCATCTGGGCGAGGGCGGTTACGCGATCCTGTCCGGATTGCTGGTGGATCAGGCGGACGAGGTTACCGAAGCCTATGTGGCGCAGGGCATGACCTTGGCGCACCGCGAAGACATTGGGGATTGGTCGACCCTGACCCTGCAGAAGTAATCTGTATCTGACGCTGACATACAAAAAGGGCGCCTGACTGGATCAGGCGCCCTTTTGCGTTGGTCTGGTCTGCGGCTTAGAAGCGGCGCGCTTTTTTCATGTCGATGATGTCTGCGCGGCACAGGCCCAGATCGTCCAGCTGTGCGTCGGACAGGGCGTCCAGCGCCTTGCCTGCGCCCGTCGGGGCCGCCAGCGAATATGCGAAATGCACTGCTGCCTGCCAAAGGCGGGCACCAATGCCAGCCGCAGGGGTGTCGATGCGGGTGATATCGAGAACTGCCATTTTTGCGTCCCTTCGAGGTTGCAAGAAAAAAGTGGAGTGATTTCCTGATCCGCACGTAATTCGCCTTCTTTTCCGGCACAAGCGATAAAAATTGCATAGGTCGAACGCGACCCATGCATACACTGCATGACAACTAACAAACTGTTACTAAAGAGAAATATGTATCTTTTTCGTGTCGCATTCAGATCGCGAAGAGGCGGATTTCATCCCGATTTCAGGGCGCCGCCTCTTGCCATCATGCTGGCATTTGTTCTTGTTTCGTGCTAGTGCGACGAAAAGAACACAGAGCAGGGGGCAGAAATGCGCGTTTTGGGGGTCGATCCGGGCCTGCGCAACATGGGGTGGGGCGTCATTGATGCGATGCCCGGACGAATCACTCATGTTGCCAACGGCGTCTGCCATTCGGACGGGGACAACCTCGGAGAACGGCTGCTCTCTTTGTACAACCAGTTGATCGAAGTGATCGCGGCATGGGGGCCGGAGACGGCGGCCATCGAACAGACCTTTGTGAACAAGGATGCTGTGGGCACCCTGAAACTGGGTCAGGCGCGGGGCGTGGCCCTGATGACCTTGGCGCAGGCGGGGTTGCGGGTCGGGGAATATGCCCCAAACGCGGTGAAGAAGACCGTGGTGGGCGTGGGTCACGCAGCCAAGGATCAGGTGGACTATATGGTGCGCCTGCAATTGCCCGGCGTGAAGCTGAATGGGCCTGACGCCACAGATGCGCTTGCGATCGCCATGTGTCACGCCCACCAAAGCCGCGGCGGACGCGGTCTGGAACAAGCATTGGCGAGGGCCAAGGGATGATCGGAAAACTGTCAGGCCGGATCGACTACCGGACCGAGGATCACGTGCTGCTCGATGTGCGCGGCGTCGGCTACATCGTCTATTGTTCAGACCGTACGTTGGGGGCGCTGCCTGGTGTTGGCGAGGCGACCGCGCTCTTCACCGAGTTGCTGGTGCGCGAGGATCTGCTGCAGCTGTACGGCTTCACCACGTTGCAAGAGAAAGAATGGTTCCGGTTGCTCCAAACCGTCCAAGGGGTGGGCGCCAAAGCGGCGCTGGCCATGCTCTCGGCGCTTGGGCCTGACGGGGTGAGCCGCGCCATAGCTTTGGGCGACTGGAACAGTATCAAGGCAGCCAAAGGCATTGGCCCCAAGACCGCGCAACGCGTGGTGAACGAGCTGAAGGACAAAGCCCCCACCGTTATGGCCATGGGCGGCTCGATCACTGCTGCCATGGGCGAGGAACCCGCAGAGCTGACCGAGGCACCAGAGCCCAAGACGCCAACGAAACGTGCCGCCCCTGCGCCCAAGCCGAATATGGCCGCGCAATCAGAGGCGCTCTCGGCGCTTGGTAATCTGGGGTATCAGCCCGGCGAGGCGGCGTCGGCAGTCGCGCAAGCGATGCAAGACGACCCCGAGGCTGATACATCAGCCTTGATCCGCGCTGCACTGCGCCTTTTGGCGCCCAAGGGATAAGCGATGCAGGAACCCGATCCGACCCTTCGCCCCGAAAAACTGTCCGAGGACAACGATCGCGCCCTGCGCCCACAGGTGCTGGAGGATTTCATCGGTCAGGCCGAGGCTCGCGCGAATCTGCGCGTCTTCATCGAATCCGCGAAACGGCGGGGCGAGGCGATGGACCACACTCTGTTCCATGGCCCGCCGGGTTTGGGGAAAACCACGCTGGCGCAAATCATGTCGCGCGAGCTTGGGGTGAACTTTCGCATGACATCGGGGCCGGTGTTGGCCAAGGCGGGTGATCTGGCGGCGATCCTGACCAACCTTGAGGCGCGGGATGTTTTGTTCATCGACGAAATCCACCGTCTGAACCCTGCGGTCGAAGAAGTGCTCTATCCCGCGATGGAGGATTTCGAGCTGGACCTTGTGATTGGCGAGGGGCCAGCAGCTCGGACCGTGCGGATCGAACTGCAGCCATTTACCTTGGTGGGTGCGACGACGCGTCTCGGCCTGCTGACAACGCCCTTGCGCGACCGCTTTGGCATCCCGACGCGTCTGCAGTTTTACGAGATCCACGAACTGACCGAAATTGTTGCGCGGAACGCGGTAAAACTCGGGGCCCCTGCGGAGCCCGAGGGCGCCCGAGAAATTGCCCGCCGCGCCCGCGGCACGCCGCGGATCGCAGGACGTCTGCTGCGGCGCGTGGTAGATTTTGCGGTGGTCGAAGGCGACGGGCGTGTCACCCGTGAACTGGCTGACCGTGCATTGACGCGCCTTGGAGTCGACCAACTGGGGCTCGACTCTGCGGACCGCCGATACTTGCGCCTGATCGCCGAGGCTTATCAGGGGGGGCCTGTCGGGATCGAAACAATGAGCGCTGCGCTGTCAGAGAGCCGTGACGCACTGGAAGAAGTGATCGAGCCCTATCTGTTGCAGCAAGGCTTGATCCAACGGACCCCCCGAGGGCGGATGTTGACGCAAGCGAGTTGGATGCACTTGGGGCTAGAGCCGCCCCGTCCCGCCGGGACGAGCGATTTGTTCGGGTGATATGCCTTGGCCTAGGGCCAAGGCTTTGCCTCCGGCGGGGGGTATTTTGCCAAGAAAGAGTTAGAGCGCGGCTTTGAGGGCCTGCGGGAGCGCGGCTGCGAAGAGGTCAAGTGCTGCGTCAGGGCCGCAGCTGATGCGAATGCAGCGGTTCAGAGGGGCCACACCGGGCATGCGGGCAAAGATGCCACGCGCACCGAGTTCGCGGACCACTGCGGCGGCATAGTCCCCGTCACGTCCACAATCCATTGTCACGAAGTTCGTGGCAGAGGGGATTGGGGTGAGGCCGTTGTCCAGTGCAATCTGGCTTAGGCGGTCTCTGGCGTGGCTGACCTGCGACTGAATATGGGCCAGCCACTCGGTGTCCTGCAGCGCGGCGAGTGCAGCGTGTTGGGCGCTGCGGTTCAGGCCAAAGTGATTGCGGATTTTATCGAAATTCTTGATGAGTTCCGCCGCGCCAAGGGCGTAGCCAACGCGCGCACCGGCAAGGCCATAAGCCTTGGACATGGACCGCATGCGGATCACGCGGGGGTCCTCGATCGCGATGTCCGCACGTGCGTCGGTGGGGGCCAGTTCGATGTAGGCCTCGTCCAAGATCATTAAGCACCCATCGGGTAGGCGATCCAACGCGTCTGTGATCGTGGTGCCGCTCAGATAGGTGCCCATGGGGTTGTCGGGGTTCGACAGGTAAAGCAGCTTGGCGTCCACCTTGGCAGCGCGGGTGATCAGGGCATCCAGATCCTCGAAGTCATCCTTGAAGGGCACTTTGTGGAGGACACCGCCAAAACCTGCCACGTGGTAGTTGAAGGTGGGGTAGGCGCCGTCTGACGTAACCACCGTGTCGCCCTGTTCGATCATCATACGGGCGAGATAGCCGAGCAAGCCGTCGACCCCTTCGCCGATGACGATGTTTTCGGGGGCAATGCCGTTCTGGGCCGCGATTTCGGCCTTCAGATCGTGGCTTGCGCTGTCGGGGTATTTCCAGATTTCCGCGTCTGCCTGACGCAGGGCCTCTAGCGCCTTGGGCGAGGGGCCAAAGATATTCTCGTTCGCGCCGAGGCGGGCCGAAAAGGGCTGGCCGGTGGTGCGTTCAATCACTTCGGGGCCGACAAAAGGAACGGTGGAGGGCAGGCTGTCCAGCAGCCGTGTGTAGCGCGGATGTGTCATGCGCCGAATGGTTACGTGCGGGCCTCGCGCCTTGCAAGGCCCGCCGTTTTTTGGGTTAACCGATCTCTGCGAGACGAGCGAGTGCCTCTTGCAGCTTTGCCTCTTCGGCTTCGCGTTCGGCAAGGTTGGCGCGCGCTTCTTCAACCACCTCTTCAGGGGCCGAGGCCACGAATTTGGGGTTGTTCACGCGGCCCGACAGACCTTTGATCTCTTTGGCCAGCTTGGTCAGCGTTTTCTCGAGGCGGGCCTTTTCCTCGGCCACGTCGATGATGTCCGCCAGAGGCAGGCCGAAGCTGCCGCCCGAAACGCCCAAGGTCGCGCAGCCCTTGGGGAAGGCGTCGACCTCGGTCAGGCTGTCTACGCGGGCCAGCTTCTTGATCAGGGTTTCGTTGCGGGCAAAGGCGGCCTTGGCATCAGCGGTGAAACCGGTGACGACCAGCGGCACGTGCAAGCCAGCGGGGACGTGCATCTGAGCGCGGGCCGAACGGATGCCTTCGATCAGCGAAATCACCCAGTTCATCTCGCTGTCTGCGGCAGCGTCGATCAGCTCTTCGCCATATTCGGGCCAGTCGCCGTGGACCAGCATCTTTTCGCGGTCGGCCAGCTGGTCCCACAGCTCTTCGGTGATGAAGGGCATGAAGGGGTGCAGCATCAGGATCGACTGGTCGATGACCCAGCCCATGGTCTCACGGGTTTCGGCCAGAACCGCTTCGTCGTCACTGTTCAAGAGCGGTTTGGCGAATTCCACGTACCAGTCGCAGACCTTGCCCCAGACAAAGGCATAGAGCCCCAGCGCCGCGTCATTGAAACGGTAGGCCGACAGGGCGGTGTCGGTGGCCACGCGGGCACGGGCCACTTCGCCGATGATCCAGCGGTTCACGGTCTCCTTGGCCTGAGGGGGTACGCTTTGGGGGACGTAGCCTTCGAAAACACCGTTCATCTCGGCAAAGCGAGAGGCGTTCCAGAGTTTGGTGCCAAAGTTCCGGTAGCCCGCGATACGGTCCTTGGACAGTTTCAGTACACCGCCGATGGAGGCCATGGCCGCATTGGTGAAACGCAGGGCGTCCGCGCCGTACTCGTCCACGATTTCCAGCGGGTCGATGACATTGCCGGTGGTCTTGGACATCTTCTTGCCCTTCTCGTCGCGGACGAGGTCGTGCAGGTAGATGGTGTGGAACGGGATCTCGTCTACCACGGCCAGCTGCATCATCATCATGCGCGCGACCCAGAAGAACAGGATGTCAAAGCCGGTGATGAGCACATCGGTCGGGAAGTATTTCGAGGTGCTTTCGTCCCAGTTCGGCCAACCCAGCGTGCCGATGGGCCATAGACCCGAGCTGAACCAAGTGTCCAGAACGTCGGCGTCGCGCCAGATCGGGTAGACCAGTTGGGTCGGGTCTTGGGTGACGTTGTACTGCGCCAGACCTTCGGCCAGAGCCTCGATTGCGGCCTGACGGTTTTCTACCTCAATGACGCGGGCGTGGTTCAGGGGGGTGGGCAGACCGGCCAGCACGTCAACGAATTTCTTGCCAGCGTCATCGGCATCGCTGCCAGCGTGATACACCTCGCCGCGGTGAACGAGATGGTCACGGGTCAGCAGGCGCAGGATCTCGACTTCGTCCAGCGCACCGTTGCCTTCGTCGTCCTTGAAGCCGTCGGCGGCCAGTTCCAGACCGTACCACACGGGGATCTGGTGGCCCCACCACAGCTGGCGGCTGATGCACCAAGGCTCGATGTTTTCCAGCCAGTGGTAATAGGTCTTCTCGCCCGACTCCGGGATAATCTTGGTGCGGCCGGTCCGGACAGCGTCCAGAGCGGGGCCAACGACCTTTTCCGCGTCCACGAACCACTGGTCGGTGAGCATGGGCTCGATCACGACCTTCGAGCGGTCGCCGAAGGGCTGCATGATCTTCTTGGCTTCGATCAGGGGGACCAGCTGCTCTTCTTCGGTGCGGGCTTCGCCGCCCTCTTCGGGGGCAACGGGGGCCTTAACAGCCGCTTTGCCAAGACGCGGGTCGGTGGCCACGGTCATGACCGCCAGACCTTCGTCGATAATGTTCTGGACGACCAGCTTGCGGGCCTCGTAGCGATCCAGACCGCGGTATTCATCGGGGACCAGGTTGATCGCGTCGATTTCCTGAACGGTAAAGGGCTTGCCCGCCGCGTATTCCGCCGCCTTGGCTGCTTCTTCGGCATAGGGGGCACCGTCGGCGCGCATGTGCGCGGTGGTGTCCATCAGACGGTACTGGGGAATGTTCCCGCGCTTGGCGACTTCGTGGTCGTTGAAGTCATGGGCGCCTGTGATCTTCACCGCACCCGAGCCGAAGGCCATGTCGGGGTATTCGTCGGTGATGATCGGGATCAGACGGCGCTGTTCCTTGGGGCCAACGGGGATTTCACACAGCTTGCCAACGATGGGCGCGTAACGCTCGTCATCGGGGTGTACGGCGACCGCGCCGTCACCCAGCATGGTCTCTGGGCGGGTGGTCGCGATGCTGATGTAATCACGCTCTTCGCTGAAGGTGACGTTCCCGTCCTCGTCCTTCTCGACGTAGGTGTAGGTCTCGCCGCCCGCCAGCGGGTATTTGAAGTGCCACATGTGGCCGTCGACTTCGATATTCTCGACCTCGAGGTCCGAAATCGCGGTTTCAAAGTGGGGGTCCCAGTTCACTAGACGCTTGCCGCGATAGATGAAGCCCTTGTTGTACATCTCGACGAACACCTTGATCACGGCGTCGTGGAAGTTGGGGCTGTTCTCGTGGCCGGTCCGCGGATCGCCGGGGGCGCCCGCCATGGTGAACGCGTTGCGGTCCCAGTCACAGCTGGAGCCAAGGCGTTTTAGCTGGTTGACGATGGTGCCGCCGTATTCGCCCTTCCATTCCCAGACCTTGTCCAGAAACGCCTCGCGGCCCAATTCGCGGCGACCGGGTTGGCCAGTGGCGGCCAGCATCTTTTCGACCTGAAGCTGGGTTGCGATGCCTGCGTGGTCCTGACCGGGCTGCCACAGGGTGTCAAAGCCGCGCATCCGGTGCCAGCGGACCAGAATGTCCTGCAGGGTGTTGTTGAACGCGTGGCCCACGTGCAGGGCGCCCGTCACGTTCGGCGGGGGGATCATGATGGTGAAGGTTTCATCACGTTTCTTGTTCGCACCAGCCGCAAAGGCGTGCGTCTCTTCCCATTTCTTCGAAATCCGCGGCTCGGCTTCGGCCGCGTTGAAGGTTTTTTCCATGGCCATGGAGAGATCCCCTTGTTTGTCTGCGCAGGGTTCTATCGAAGGGCTGGCCGAAGGGAAAGAGCGTAGGGCGCTCTATTGCCCAAACAGAACGGCGTGCATGATGCGGCCGGGCATCAGGGTAAACGCACCGGCAACGCAAAGTGCGCCAAAGGTCAGCCACAGCATGATGCGCCGATGCTCTTTGACTTGATGTCTGCGGGCACGCGCGACGCCAAGACCCAAGAACCCCAGAGTTGCAACGGATAGAACATGGATCAGGCTAAAATGCCCCTCGCGTAGCTCTGTGATGCCGAAACTGGTGACAGCCGTCACTGCCAATGCGGCGACCCACAGCCAGCCAAGCCGCCTGTGCCATGTCTGCCCCCGTGGCAAACTGAAAATCACGAGCGTCGTTGCGGCGGACGTCAAGGCTGCAAAAGTGTGCAGCTGGATCATCGGTGCTGCGGTGCCTAGAGCTGTGAAAGACATCAATAATCTCGAATAAACCCAATTGGATATTGGCTAGGTCCCGACCTCCTGCGGGTCAAGCACCATTGTATTCGGGTCTTGCCAGTCCTCCTATCGGATATGTTAGGAATGAATACGATAGAGCCTAAGTGTTGCGGGCCGTAATATGGCCGTGTTGCGAAGAGTGTGTGTGTCAGGTTTATGGAAAATAACGATTTTCAGGGGTCTAGCGGCGTGTCCGCTCTCAGCAGGGTCTATCGCAACGTGGCTAAAACCAAAGCTCTCGCTATCCTATCGGGCGCTCTGATCTCCACTCTGGAGCGCATGAAACATCCGGCGTTCCGCGTCGCGATGCTGATTGCGCCGATTTTGCTGGCGGTGATTGGTCCGTTCCGGTCAGATATCTATGACTTCTGGCAAGCACTTTTGCTTTGGGCTGTGATCATCTGGTTTGCGACGGTCGTCGGGATGCTGAACCGTGCGCTCGTCGATGAACTTCTGCCCAAAGCCGCATTTGTGAACCGGTCCGCGATTTCGTCAATTGTCTTTGGTTTCTACCTGACGCCGATCATGAATTGGGTTGCGTTGAACTTGGGATGGATGAGAGAGCCAGAACTCTATCCGGGTGACTTTCAGGTGTTTCTGACGGCGAGTTTCGCGAGCTTTTCTGTGGGCATCGTCCGTTTCTACCTGTTTCATGCAGAAGATAGCGCAGGTGCCGTTGGCGCAGTGCAGGCCAAGCCTGCGATCTTTGATCGTATTGCGGCGACGGAGTTTAACCAAATCATCCGCATGACCGTTGATGACCACTACGTCGAGATCGCAACCGACGTTGGGAAAGAGCGTATTTTGATGCGCTTTGCCGATGCCGTTCGCGAAATGGGCGAGGGCAACGGCATTTTGACCCACCGATCCCACTGGGTGAACCCGACCGCTGTGACCGGCTGCCGGAAAGATGGTGCCAAGCTCTATTTGCTGATGCGCGACGGTGCTGAGGTCCCTGTTAGCAAAACCTATCGTTCACGGGTTGAGGACGCAGGCCTTTTGGACGGTTAGCGAAGGCGCGCATAGGGCAGGGGCGTAATCTGCGTGCCTGTCAGCAGCGCCACGGCGGTCTGGTCCATTAACCCGCGCAAAACCGGATCAGAGCATTTCAGCCCGCCTGTATACGTGCCGAAGGCGGGCAAAATGAGCCGTTTTGCAGATCGCAAGAAACATGGCCGAGAGATGTGCCGCCCTTTTAGAGTGATCGAAGCTTTGGGGTGATAATGCCCCGAGATTTCGCCCTGTGCTCCGTCTTGTGCGATGTGCCGAAAGCTGAGTGCACCGATCTGGAACTCCGCCATGTGTATTCCGGCGAGGTCAATTGGCGCGGGGTCATGATTGCCCTCGATCCAGATCCATTCTCGGCCAGCCTGTAGCCGCATGAGCCATTCCCGATCTCGCAAAGGCAATGCGCCCCCCGCCGCCAGATCGTCAAAACTGTCGCCAAGGCAAATCACACGCTCGGGCATTGTCGCGTCGATTGCTGCTTCAAGGCGGGTCAGAGTGTCTGATGTTTCGTAGGGGGGAAGCATCGTGCCCCCACGCCGTGCGATCCGTTCGCTTTTGCCCAAATGCAAGTCAGAAACGCACAAGGTGCGCTGCGCTGGATAGTACAATGCGCCCGAAGGCAGCGCCTCTAGTTCTGTCTGGGCAAAGGTGAAACGGAATGCAGTCATGACGCGTACAGACCATGAACATTGCCTGCACGCAAGAGGGTCAGAGTGCGTCCAGCCCGACCTCGGCCATCAGTTCTAGGGCCGCGTCGGCCAGCAAGCGGTCTTGGCCCGCACCTTCGACAGGCGTGCGCCCATGTTCAAGGAACAGCGGCGCAGACAAGGGTGTGACCCGATCCAAGGTGATGTGGTCGATGTTGCCATGAACGCGGGTGATCATCTCTTCGATCCGCGAGAAATCGACGAGGCCCCGCTCGGCCTCTTCGCGGGTGATCCGCAGCATCAGGTGGTCGGGGTCATAACGGTGCAGGGTGTCATACAGGATGTCGCTGCTAAAGGTCGCTTGCCGTCCCGATTTACGCTGGCCCGCGTGGTTGCGGTCGATCAGACCGGCGATGATCGCACTGGCCTTGAACGTTCGCTTCATCACTGCGTTGCCTGCCAGCCAACTGTCGAGGCCGTCCCTCAGCGCCTCCATGTCGAACAGCGGTGCGGGGTCGCGAAGGGGCTCCAGCCCCCAGATTAGCGTGGCATAGTCGGTCGCGACAAACCCCAAGGGCGCAAGGTTTAGTTCATCCATCCGCTTGGTCATCAACAGCCCGAGCGTTTGCTGTGCATTCCGCCCCGCGAAGCCGTAGACGCAGGTGTAGTGACGGGCATCGCGCGGGAAGCTCTCGATCAACAGGCGGCCGGGTTCGGGCAGGCGGCTGACTTCGCGTTGCAGGTGCAGCCACTGGGCTGTGTGCGTGGGCAGGGCGGGCCAACTGTCCTGCTGGAACGTGCGTAGGATACGCTGGCTGAGCTGGGTCGAGGTCGCGAATTTGGTGCCGTTAAAGGTCGCAATCTTTGGCTCTTTGTCTGCGCGGCGGGTGACTTCGACGGTCATCTCGCGCAGGCCTTCGTAGCGGACGATCTGCCCGCCGATCAGAAAGGTGTCGCCCGGCGTCAACTGCGCGGCAAAGCCCTCTTCGATCTCGCCCAAAGGGGCACCGCCGCGGCCTTTGAACCGGACCTTCAGGGTGTCGGGGTCCATGATTGTGCCGATGTTCATGCGGATTTGGCGGGTGGCGCGGGGGTCGCGCAACTGCCACATCCCATCGGCTCGCTGCATCAGGCGCTGCCATTTGTCATAGGCCCGCAGGGCGTAGCCGCCGGTCGCCACGAAATCGAGGCAATCGTCGAATTCCGCGCGGGTCAAGTCAGCATAGGGGCCAACCTTGCGGATTTCATGCAGCAGCTCCGTGGCGTCGAACGGACCGGCGCAGGCGCGGATCAGGATGTGCTGGCACAGGACATCTTTGGGGCCCCGCTGGCGGGTTTCGCCGTCCAGATCGTGGTCTTTGACCGCTTCCAGCGCAGCATGGCATTCGACCACCTCAAAGCGGTTCGCGGGCACCAGCAGCGCCTTGGACGGAGCGTTGTAACGGTGGTTGGCGCGGCCGATCCGCTGGACCAAGCGTTTGACGTTCTTGGGCGCGCCGACCTGAATGACCAGATCAACATCCCCCCAGTCGATCCCCAGATCGAGGCTGCCGGTACACACGATCGCCCGCAGTTGCCCGTCCACCATCGCCTGTTCGACCCGTTCGCGCTGTTCGCGGGACAGACTGCCGTGGTGGATGCCGATCGGCAGGCTGTCCTCGTTCGCGAGCCAAAGGTGATGAAAGAAAATCTCGGCCTGCGCTCGGGTGTTGTGAAAGATCAGCGTGGTCTTGTGCTGCTTGACCTGCTCTAGCACGGCAGGGATCGCATAGCGCCCGCCGCCGCCGGACCAAGGGGGGGCTTCGGTGGTTTCCAGCATCCGGATGTCGGGGTCGGGGCCGGGGTCGGCCAGAACGACCTCGCAAGGATCGGGATGCTTGGCCAGCATCCGTGCGATGGCTGCGGGGTCGTCCACGGTGGCGGATAGGCCCACGCGGCGCATGTCAGGGCACAGGGTTTGCAGGCGTGAGACAGCGAGCATCAACTGATCGCCGCGCTTGGATTCCTCCAAAGCGTGGATTTCGTCGATGATCACCCGTTTGAGTCCCGCGAACATGCGCGGCGCATCCTCGTAGCTGGTCAGCAGCGCAAGGCTTTCGGGCGTGGTCAGCAGAATATGGGGCGGGTCGGCGCGCTGGCGGCGCTTGCGGGTGGCCGATGTGTCGCCGGTACGATCCTCAACGCGGATGGGCAGGGCCATCTCGGCAATCGGGCGTTCCAAATTGCGGCGGATGTCGCTGGCGAGCGCCTTCAATGGCGAGATGTAGAGGGTGTGCAGACCGTCATGCGGGCCCTCGGCCAGATCGGCGAGGGTGGGCAGGAAGCCGGCCAAGGTCTTGCCCCCACCGGTCGGCGCAATCAGCAGCAGGGACGGCGCGTCGGACCGATCCAGCATATCCTGCTGGTGCGGGTGGATAGACCAACCGCGCGTGTCGAACCAGTTTTTCAGGGTGGGGGGCAGTGCTCTCATACCGTGATCATATGGGGCGCTGCTGTGACGGGAAAAGGCCCGACACGCGGGCCTGATCCAGAATTATCGAACGATGGTCTCGTCCTTGACGAACATGTTGGCCCAAGCGCGATCAATCAACTCGGGCGTCATCTGATAGGGGATGCCCTCGAACTCACAAATCGCGATCATCTGGTCGATCAAGAACACCGGCTGGTAGTTCGCATAGATATTGTCGATCGTCGGGTACTTTTTCTTCAGCAGGTGCAGCAGGGATTTTTCATCCAGCGGCATCTTCTTTTTCCGCGCAATCAGGGCAAAGATTTTCAGGAAGTCCGCCTGATCCGGCCCGTCGATCTTGATCTTGAAGAAGATCCGGCGCAGCGCCGCTTTGTCGAAGATGTCGTTCGGGTGGAAGTTGGTCGAGAAGATGACCAGCGTGTCGAATGGCACCTCGAACTTCTCGCCTGATTGCAGGGCGAGGATGTCTTTGCCCTCTTCCAAGGGAACGATCCAGCGGTTGATCAGCGCCTGCGGCGGGTCGGCCTGACGGCCAAGGTCGTCCACGATGAACACGCCGCCGGTGGATTTCATCTGCAACGGCGCCTGATAGGTTCGAGCGTTCGGGTTGTAGACCAGATCCAGCATGTCCAACGTTAGTTCGCCGCCCGTAATCACGGTCGGGCGTTCGCAGCGGACATAGCGGGTGTCAAACCGGCCAGTGGTGCGGCGCAGAGAGGTGGGATCCTCCTCTTCTTCGGCCACGGCAGTGTGCACGATGGGGTCGTAGACAGTGATCACCTGACCGGAGTATTCGATGGCGCGGGGCACATAGATCTTGTCCCCCAGCGCATCCCGAATCCCGTTCGAGATCGAGGATTTCCCGTTCCCCGGCGGGCCGTACATCAGAATCGAACGACCGGATGTCACCGCAGGCCCAAGCTGGTCGATCAGGTTCGGCGGCAGGATCAGGTGACCCATGGCCGACATCAGCTGCTGGCGGGTGATCTTCATATTGCGGACGGACTGACGCTTGACCTGTTGGGCATAGACGTCCATCGGCACGGGCATCGCGCCGTAATACTCCGACTGTGACAGCGCATCCTGTGCACGGGCCTTGCCCGCGTCGGTCAGCTGATAGCCCATTTCGCTGCTGCTCGTCGCGCTCAGGGTGCCGGTCGCTTCTAGCATTTTTTGGCCGCGGGCCACATCCACCAATTCCTGCGCAACAGGGATCGGCAGGCACAGGGCACGGGACAGGTCGCTGACCATATCAAGGTTCATGCGGAACATGGTTTTCAGCAGGATATCCCGCATCATCACCATGCTCAGCTGCATGTCTTCTAAACGGCGCGGGGCCGGAGGTGCCTCAACCCCGCCTTGTCCAAGTTCGTGGCTCATGATCTGCCCCTCAGGCAATGCCAAGGGCGCGGAGGCCCAGATAGGTCAGCAAGGTCAGACCCAGCGGCACGCCCATGGGGAATTCGCGCGGACGTTCCCAGCTTTCCCAGCCTGCGGTTGCGGTGCGCAGCGGCGTGGCGCGGGCGATGCGATGCAGGACAAATGTCGCGACGATCATCGGGGCCATGATAGCGCCAAGCAGGATCGCGTCGCCTACGGGGACAAATGGTGCGGCTGCCGCCAGAAACTTGGCGTCGCCTGCGCCCATGACGCCGCCAGCGTTCATCAGCATACCCGCCACCAGCATCACTGCCGCATGGCTGAACCGCCACGCGTAGTCTTCGATCGGCAGAACAAAGGGGCCGGTTATGGCATAAAGAACCAAGGTCGCCAGAACGACCTTGTTCGGGATCTTCATCGTTGCCAGATCGCTCCAGATCACAAAGAGGCAGACGGGCAAAAGGGGTACAAGAAAAACAAGCGCCTGAGTGCTATCAAGAGGCATTACCGGATCCTACTAGCCATTCGTTCCTTCAAGAGCACGGAGGCTGCGGGTCGCTTCCTCGAAGTGCTGGGGGTGGGTTTCTATCGCTTCTTTCAGCAGGGCTTGGCCGGTTTTGACGTCGCCTTGCTTGATCGCGGTTAGGGCCAGCGTGTGCAGCAGCTTTGCGCGCTCTGTCTGGTCCATGGGAATGACGGGCAGGGTGTAGTTGCCCTGTGCGCCGCGGGCCAGAACGAGGTTGTTCTTGGCGGTAAAGACGCTGTTGTCCTGACGGATCGAGTCGGTGAGCAGACGCTCGGCGCCGGCAAAATCACCACGGGTCAGCTTCGAATAGCCCCAGTTGTTCAAAACGCCAGCGGGCGTCAGGGTCAGCCCCAGCGCGGTCTCGTAAAAGGCATCAGCCTTCTTCCAGTCCTTGGCGGCGTCGGCCACGATGGCCTCGAGCCGATAGCGTTTGAAGGTCTCGTAGGTCGGGGGGATCGAGTTCAAGGTCTCGCGCGCGGCGTCAAATTGGTTCGCGCGGATTTGCGCGTCGGCCAGACCGACTTTGTCGTCGTCAGTCGCGCCTTCCATGACGATGACTTTTCGCCATTCGATGACCGCCTCATTCGGGCGTTTGGCGCGGACAAGTGATGCAGCCAAGCCACGCTGCAGGTCGACACGGTCGGGATTTGCCGAGCTGGAGCGCCGGAAATAGTTCACGGCCTCGCCGGGATCGGCGACGGTCAGCATCACATCGCTCAGGTTGGTTTCGTCAATGACGTTCACTTCCTGAAGTTTGCGATCGACGCTGCTCTGTTCGTTTGCGCTGCAGGCGGAGAGGGCCAAAGTCCCGCCGATACAAAGAGATACAATAAACCAATGGCGCATTTTCTGCGTCCTTTAACTGCTGCTGCCTCAGTTTGGTGTCGTTTTGAGAAGGTACTCTCCGGTCCCTTGCCGCACCAATTTGTAAGTGTTTTCTACCTCATCATACTGCGCATCCTCAAATTTAGCGAGTGCTTTGCGCAGGTTGTCGCGGATTTCGTCGCTTTGACCGTTAGACAGGGCATAGGCCTGGCGAAAGACCTGGACTGCGTCGGCCGTGCGGTCGGCTTCCATCAGAACCACGCCAAGGTTGTTCCACGTGGCAAAATTGGTTTCGTCCATCTCGATTGCTTCGCGCAACTGGCGCTCGGCTTGGCCAAGACGACCAAGCCGCAGATTCGCCATCCCCAATGATCCAAGAACATCGGCAGACATGCCGCGGGTTGCCGCAGCACGGGTAAAGGCCTGAAGTGCCAACTCGTTCTCGTCGGCTTCGAGAAGTCGTTCCCCCACCAGAAGTTGATCGACAGGCTCGGCGGAATAGTCGGTCGAAGGGGCGTAGGGGTTGTCAGGCAGCTGGTCTGAGCGTTCCGAACAGGCCGAAAAAACGATCAGAAAACCGATGCCAATCGCCCAACGTGCCATCTCTTGCCAAGCTCCTGAACTTTGCCGGCCCCAGCCGGTGTTTTCCCGTTAGTTCGACTGCTATTTCATTTTATCGAACATCTCAACGATACCATAGAGAGAAGGTCCAATCAGGATCAGGATGAGAGGTGGAACGGTCAAGCCCATGGTTGCCAGCGTCATCTTGGTCGGAAGTGTGTTCGCTTTCTCTTCGGCGCGCATCACGCGTTTGTCGCGCATCTCTTCGGCGTAGACGCGCAAGGCGTCGGTGATGGGGGTACCAAAGGTGGCGGACTGGATCAGCACCGTCACAAAGCTGGAGATATCAGGGACGCCCGCACGCTCGGACAGGTCGCGTAGGACGACGGCTTTGTCTTTGCCGGCCTTCATTTCGTGGGCGACGATTTCGAACTCTTCGGACAGGGCAGGGTAGCCCTCTCGGCTTTCACGGGCGACGCGAATGATGGATTGGTCCATGGACTGACCTGCCTCAACGCAAACAAGCATCATGTCGAGCGCATCGGGGAACCCTTCGAGGATCGACTTCTGCCGTTCTTCTTGGCGCTTGTTCACCCAGTAGCGCGGCGCCATGTAACCGACGACCGCAGGAAGCAGCGCGTAGATCACCATTTGTTTGGTTTCGAGCGGCTGGTTCTGGCTTGCCAAGAAGGCATAGAGCAGGCCCACCCCCAGTGCGCCGAGCCCCAGAACCATCTGGGCAAAATAGAAGATGCGCACCGCATTGCGTGACCGGTAGCCTGCCTGTACCAATTTCAGGCGGATTGAGGACAGCTCCTCTTCGTCCTGTGGTTCTAGAAAGTGCGAGAACTTCTCGAGTTTGTTGTTGCCATTGTCCGTACGGAGCCGGTTTTCCCGAGAGGGCGCAGTGGCCGTTGCGTTTGTGGCCTGCAATTTCTTGAGAGGATCTGCCGGTTGGAGCAAGAACATTCCTGCTGCCACAGCGATCAAGGCAAGGCCCAGAACGCCGGCGATGATGATAAAGCCCATGGGGCCAAGGAGATCGTTGATCATGGACATGGGAGCCTCATACCTTGATGTTCACGAGCGAGCGCATGACGATCATGTTCGCGACGAGAAAGCCGCCAACGACAAGACAAGCCGGCACCCAATACTCGGTTGTCGAGACCTCGTCGTAGTAGCCGGGGTTGATAATGTTCATCACTGCCAAACCCCCGATGGGGAAGCAGGACAGGAACATACCGGACCATTTGGCCTCGGCGGTGATGGCTTTGACCCGGCGGAACAGTTTGAAACGGGCGCGGATCACTTTGGCCAGGCCGGCCAGAATTTCGGCCAAGTTGCCGCCCGATTGCTGTTGGATCGAAACGGCCACAGCCATGAAGCGAAGGTCCTGGTTCTCTAGGCGCGCCGCCATTTCGCGCAGGGCCTCACTGACATCGCGGCCATAGGCCGCTTCGTCGGCAATGACGCCGAATTCAGTCGCCAAAGGATCGTCCACCTCTTTGGCGACGATTTGGATCGCCGAGCTAAAGGGGTGTCCAACCCGCAAAGAGCGGACCATCAGTTCCACGGCATCAGGGAGTTGTTCTTCGATCAGAGCGGATCGCTTGTTCGCTTTGCGCGTGATCCAAAAATAGACGCCGCCGACGCCCATACCGATCGAGATCGCAATGCGGATCGAGGTTTCCGCCTCGGTCGCGGCAGTCAGAACGACAAAGGATACTGCGCTGACGCCCGCCATCATCAGAACCAATTGGCGAGGCGTAAAGGCAATCGCGGCCTTCTGCGCTTTGCTGGCCAAGAGCGAGTAGATCGGGATCGTCTGGGCCTTCATGTGCTGCTGCATTTCCTTGCGCAGCTGTTCCAGCACCTGTTCGCGGTCCTTGCCCTTGTCCAGCATTTCCAGACGTCGGTTGACGCGATTGTTCAGGCTGATCGATTTGCCAAAGACGGTCAGGTAGACGCCCTCGATCAGGACCAAGACGCCGACGAAGATCAGGACGTAGATAATCAGTTCGGGATCGATAGACATGGCTTACCCTCTCACTGGTTCGTAGATCGACGGCGGCAGGTCGTAGCCCCAAAGGCGGAAGCGTTCGGAATAGTAGCTGCGCACGCCGGTGCCGGTGTAGTGGCCCATGATTTTGTTGTCGGGTCCGATGCCTGTACGCTGGAAGCGGAAGATTTCCTGCATGGAGATAACATCGCCCTCCATCCCGGTGATTTCGGTGATCGAGACCATCCGGCGCGAACCATCTTGCAAACGGCTGGCCTGCACGATCAGGTTCACCGCGGATGCGATCTGACTACGCACTGCCTTTAGCGGCATCTCGATTCCGGCCATCGCGACCATGTTTTCCAGACGGCTGATACCATCGCGGGCGTTGTTGGCGTGGATGGTGGTCATTGATCCGTCGTGACCGGTATTCATGGCCTGAAGCATGTCGATCACTTCTTCGCCGCGGGTTTCGCCGACGATGATGCGGTCAGGACGCATACGCAGGGCGTTGCGCAAACAGTCGCGCTGGGTGACGGCGCCCTTGCCCTCGACGTTCGGAGGACGGCTTTCCATGCGGCCCACGTGGGTCTGCTGCAACTGGAGTTCGGCCGTATCTTCGATTGTCAGGATGCGTTCGCTGTCGTCGATAAACGAGGACAGCGCGTTCAGTGTGGTCGTCTTACCGGAGCCTGTCCCGCCCGACACGATCACGTTCAGACGCGTGGCGACCGCAGCTTGCAGATAGGCGGCCATCTCCTCGTTAAAGGCGCCGAAGTTGATCAGATCGTCGATCCCCAGCTTGTCCTTTTTGAATTTACGGATCGACACAAGCGATCCATCCACGGCCACAGGGGGCACCATCGCGTTGAAACGCGATCCGTCTTGCAAACGGGCGTCCACATAAGGCGTCGATTCATCGACGCGGCGCCCAACAGCAGAGACGATCTTGTCGATGATCCGCAGCAGGTGCTTTTCGTCTTTGAAGGTGATGTCCGAAAGTTCGAGCTTGCCCTTTCGTTCGATAAAGATTCGCTTGGGGCCGTTCACCAGGATGTCGCTGACCGACTCATCCTTGAGAAGTGCCTCAAGGGGACCGAGGCCGGTGACCTCGTCATAGAGTTCTGTCACGAGGGTCGAGCGTTCCTCGCGGTTCAGAACAACGCCCATGGACGACAGGGTTTCGGTTGTAATGTCCGAAATCTCTGCCCGCAGATCCTTTTCCGACGCGTGTTCCAGCGCCGCAAGGTTCAGGTGGTCCAAAAGTTCGCGGTGAAGCTGAAGTTTCAGTTCTGCCAGACGATCTTTGCGTTTTTGTTCTTTGTCTGTAGCAGCAGGACGTGCGGATGTCTTGGGCAGGGGTCTGCGCAAGGGGGCTGCACGGGCGGCTTCGGGGGCCGCGGCCTGCGGAGCGGCGTCAACAACCCCGCGACCGGCCGCTACAGCGGTCGATTTCTTGTAACGCGAAAACATAGTGTTTATCCCGGTCTAGAGACGTTAGGCCGCCTCGGAGGTGGTTTGGTTCAGTTCGTGAAGCTGGGCCGCCAGCTTGGCGATTTCCTTGCGGAGCGGGTTCTTTGCCGCGCTTTCAGCGAGGGGCTGTCCGTGGTCGCAAGCCTGCAGGACGGGCTTGCCCCCGTCTGGCATCTGGACATCGATCGAAATCCCGAGGCTTTCGGACAATCGTTTGATCCGCGAGCGACCAGTGAGGTCCGTGAACTTCGGTGCGCGATTCAGAATAAAGCGGATTTTATCGAAGGGCAGGTCTTCGGCCTGTAGCACGCGTTTCAGTCGCAAGGTGTTTTGGGCCGAGCGCATCTCTAGCTCGATCATAGCAAGATAAACATGTGCTGAGTTGAGCACCACATCGGTCCACTGGGTGATCACCGAGGGCATATCGACAACAACGTAGTCGAAATTGTGCCGCGCGGTTTCGATCAAAGCAGCGACATCGTCTTGGGACAGATAGTCCATCGGCAGAATGTCCGGTGGCGCTGTCAGGACGTTTAGCTTGTCCTCGAATTGGACAAGGCTTGCACAAAAGGCTTCGTCGTCCATCGCTTCGATGTCCGAGAGCAATTCGTGGACAGCGTCCCGCCGGGTCAAGTCGAGGTAGGTCGCGACGCTTCCGAACTGGTGGTTCATGTCCAGCAAGGCGACGCGGGTGCCTGTATCGGCCTTCATATTGGCGAGTTCCCAAGCAAGGTTCACAGCCATGGTGGTGGCACCGGTGCCCCCGGCCATGCCTTGAACGGCGAGCACGACCCCATCGGTGTTCACCTTGGACGGCGCGATTTTCGTCGCTCTGTCAGGACCTTCTTGCATTTCAGGTGCGGGGACCGGAGCGCGCAGGCGTTCGACCGCGCTGGCCAACTCACCTTCGGGGAGAGGGTAGGGCAGAAATTCTTCGGCACCGCTGCGCAGCAACTGGTGCAATTGATTCGCCGAGACGTTTTCGGTGATCAAGATAACTTTGATCCCGGCGCTCCGCGCTGTTTGGATGATGGCCTCGATCTGGGGGATCTGGTCTTCGTCACTTTCGTCCATAGCGATGGCAACGAATTCCATCGTTCTCGCTTCGGGCTGGGACAGGAAGGCGGTCGCCTCCTGCAGGGACAAATCGCCCCAAGCTTCGCCCAAGACGCTCTCCATGTCTTCGATCAACAGATCGAAATTCTCGACATCCCGCGAGATCGTGCAGGCCAGAATTTGCGGGCTCTGTGCAGTCGGATCTGCGCTGGTCATTCTTTACCTCGTTGTTCACTGACACGAGGGCACAGGGCCCCCAAAGGATGACCACGACGTCAGAGACTCGTGGCCCTTTGGAGAAAAGATGACTGTCAATCTGGGCAACAATTGGACCCAAACAGCCCATTTGTGCGGAAATGGTTAACGAAAATTACTTCTCGGTCTCGAAATCACTGCCTTCTAGGCCGGTCAGCGTCGTTTCGGATGCTGCGCTGTCGACATAGCCGCGATAGACGATTTCTGCGTATTTTCCGTCCATTACCGTGGGGTGAGAGGAAACGAATCCCAATACTTCGGTTACAGTGCGGCGGTTGCGACGCTCGCGCCCTTCGCTGACGATCAGCGGCTGTGTCTCGCCATATGAAACCATAGCTTCCAGACGTCTGGGGCTGATTCCCAGCTGCGATAGGTAAGCAACAACGGCGTTAGCGCGGCGTAGGCCAAGCGCTTTGTTGTATGAGTCAGACCCGACAGCATCCGTGTGGCCGTAAACGCGGAACCGCACTTCGGGGAATTGCTGAATCCAGCGGGCCTGCTCGCGCAGGGTGTCACGGGCGCCAGCATCCAGTTCTGCGCTGTTGAAGGCAAAGTTTACAGTGGTCAGAACTTCGGCTGCAAAACGGCTTGCCAGCTCATAGGTGTACTGCTTTTCGCCGGTCATATAGGCGATGTTGTTGTTCACCGAATTGCCGAAGTTTCCTGTGTTCGCGACGCTTCCAGCTTCGTCGTAGAAGGCGCGGTACACTGGATCCTGGCTGGCGCAGGCCGAAAGAAGAATCACACCAGCCATAACGGCTGTAGTATTAAAGCGGCGCTGCATTAACTTATTCCATCACATAACCATAAGAGCCGCTGAAGTCCTGCTTGGCGACTTCGGCTGCCGCGCCATTCTGGCGCGAAGCTGTGTCGCTGGCAACACGCCCAAAGAGAAAGAGGTCCTCTTCCGACGGCGGTTTGATGCGGTCTGTGGGCAGAGCGAGCACTTCCCCCCGCGTTGGGGTTACCAGATGTGGGGTAATGATGATCACAAGCTCTGTCTGTTCGCGCATATATTCAGCGCTGCGGAAAAGTGCGCCCAAGACAGGAATATCCCCGAGCCACGGAACCTGACCGTTCAGATCGCGGAAATCATCCTTGAGAAGGCCGGCAATAGCGAAACTCTCACCGTCGCGCATTTCGACCGTGGTCGATGCTTCGCGGCGTTGGAAGGCGTCAATTTCGAAACCGTTGACCGAATACCCGTTCGAGGCATCAATTGCCGAGACAGCCGCTTCGAGTTCAAGGTTGATGATGTCCTTGTCCACGACGCGCGGAATGAAGTTCAGCTCGATGCCGAAAGGCTTGTAGTCAATGGTGACGTAGTTATCCACCGACGAAACGGGCACGGGGTATTCGCCCCCCGCGAGGAACTTGGCTTCTTGGCCGGACAGCGCCACGAGGTTCGGCTCTGCCAGCGTACGGACCATGCCTTTGCTTTCCAGCGCTTCGAGCAGGATGCCGACTTCCACCGAGCCAGCGCCAAAGCCAAAGAGCAGGGCGCCGTTGTTTTCGTTGGTGGCTGGTGTAATGCCCGAAAGCGCATTCGCCACTTCGCCACTGTTGTTGTAGTTGCCGGTGCCGCCAAAGACAGACACGTTCTTGCCGCCGCTGAGACTGACCGAAGACGAGAGCGATTTGGACACGGTGCGCTGCATCTCGGCAAAACGCACCTTGAGCATCACTTGTTGGACACCGCCAACGGACATCAGGTTTGAAACGCGTTCTGGCGCATATCGCTCTGCCAGATCGAGTGCGCGTTGCAGGCGTGCGGTGCTGCTGACAACGCCAGACAAAACGATACCGTCATTCGCTGTGCGGACTTCGATATTCTCGCCCGGGAGGATCTGGCCCAAGCGCTCTTTGAATTCAGAGATGTCCGCCGCAACGCGCACATCAACGTTGCTGATCAAAGTGCCGCTCGCGTCGAACAGGGTCAGAGAAGTCAGGCCTGGCGTCTTGCCCAAGACATAAATCGTCCGATCCGAGAGCGAAGAGATGTCCGCGATGTTCGGATTTGCGATGCTCAGTTCCGCAAAGGGCACATCGCTTTCGACGACGACGGCGCGGTTCATGGGCACTTCCAGCGTCGAACTGGGGCCATTGCGTAGGACACGCAGGGTTTCAGCTTGTGCCGGTGCGGGTACAAGTGCGGGGGATGCGGCAACGATCGACATCGCGACGGTGATCGCGCTTAAAAACTTACTGCTGTACATGTGATCTGCCTCTCTGATCACGCTCGGTCGTGTGAGTGATATTTTTGTTTTGCATTAAATAATGCGTTAGAACGGCTTTGTTTTCAATGATTAGATTGGATAGGGTGTGCTGCTGTGTGTGGCACGCGCAACAGGGGCGCCGGTCGGAGCCCCTGTTGATCGGATCTGATTGTTGCAGAGTGGTCGTTACTTCGCGCAGGGAATTTCCGTTACGATCACCTCGGCGCCTTTGCGTTGGCGAATAGTGCAGATCTCTTTTTCCTTAACAACTTCAGCAACTTCGCGCTGCTCGATGCCAAGAAGACGGTTCTGGTCGACCTCGATTGACTGGGCTACGCTGTCATCCCGGGCACCTAACAATGACAGGCTAAGCGCGCCGGTCGATTGGGCTTGGGCCAATGTCGCAACCTGACGGGGGCTGGCGGAAACAGTGACGGTTCGTGCAATCGCGGCGTCAGACGTACTGAAGCTTGTTGTCTGGTCGATTGCAATAATTTGGACCCCGCTCTCGATCATTTTGGTAAAATCGCCGCTCGCGATACCCAAAGCGTCACCAGCACGGACAGCGCCGGTCCAGTAGACATCCACCCGGTCGCCGGGGCGCAAGAAGCCCGAGACGCCGCTGGTCACATCCACTTTGATGGTAAACGCACGCATACCCGGGTCGAGCAAAGAGGTCAGGCCGACATCCTCGCCGGGTGCGGTGACCTTGGAGGCCATAACGATCTCGTCCTTTTCCATTTTGCGGATCGCGACACGGAGCTCTCCGTCCCCCGCAGGGAAAAGGGTGGCCTCTTCGGTAAAGGCGGACTCTGGAATGGCTGATTGGGGCCAGTTCACAATCCGCACGTGTTCTTTGGTGATTTTGTCGCCGTAGTCGACCTCTTGGGTCAAGACATAGACGGGGGCGGTCGGTACGATCTGCGACAGAGCCGCATCTCGTGCTGCGATTTCCGTGCGATAGGCCTGGATGCGATCCTTTGCCATGAATACGGCAAATCCGGCCAGCGCAACGCCGATGACAAGGACGAGTCCGAAGACCAGACGCATAGCTTTCCCTTTCTTTCTGGCTTGGTAACCGCCCCGAGGAAAGCCGGGACAGTTCAGGCAGAGTGGTTCTCTGCTTCTGGGGTTTGCCGTTTGGCTTTAGCTTTCGAAGTTTATAGAGCCGATGTAGCTCGCTATCCCTTCGGTGAGCACCGCGGTATTGTTGCTCATCAACATGCCGGTGCCATAAGCAAATCCTGCCAGCATGGTGACGATGACAACCCACTCGACCGAACTCGCCCCCTCTTCGCGATTCGCGAAATGTTTGACGTAGTTGAATGCAGTGTGCGTGTGCACGTTGCGGTCTTCCTGGGTTTGGAATTGGTTTCGGGCGCATGGCGCCTGATACAGAAAGAGGCGCTCTCGACTGGCGAGAGCGCCTCGCGCTAGCTAGGCTAGACCCTCAGATTAGCTGCCTGAGGAAGGTGCCGAGAGGGTGCCGATGAAGGTTCCGGTGCCGGATGCCAGGGTTTCGGCGTTGCCGATGATGGTGGTGCCGATCAGGGCGCCAAGGCCAACGGTTGCAGCAGCCAGGACAACCCAGTCTACGGTGACAGCGCCCGACTCGTCGTTCAGGAAAGCGGCGAAGAATTTGTTCAGTTTCATGGTGTTCCCTCCAGAGGATACTCGTGTTGAATTTTTACTTCCGCTTTGCTTCCCTGACCGGCCTCAGTGTTGGTCAGTTCGTCGCTGCGGATGAGTACATATAGCCCCCTGAATCGGGCGAGAATGCGACCTGTTTAGTTCTATTTACGGGTTTGGTGTCCTTTTGGGTCTGAAAATACGTAAGTATCTATTTCAAATAGATTCTTTTGTGTGTTTTTCTGTTTGTTGACTGCAGAGTGAGTGCTGGTTTGGTGAAATCTGTCGGTAATGACACAAACTAATGATAAATATGGCGAAAAGGTCAGGGTCTTGCGCGGTCAACTCCATATGCTTTTGCGGTTTCAGCGGCTTTCTGGTTGGAAGGTCGCGATTCTGAGTACTCTGATGTTCGCAAGCAGTGCTTTCGCAGATGAAGTCTCTGAAAATTCAGTTGAAAGAACGAATCCCAAGCCCTTTCCGATCTTTACCTTCAAGTCGGTGAAACCCCCGAAACCCGGCGAAGCGCCGAAAATCGACATACAGATCCCGCTCGACGCGGAGCAAGAAGCTGAAGAATCGCCTGCAAGCGCGCCGCCAACAGGACCGCAAGCGCGCTTTGCTTGGTATTGGGAGCAGGTCTCAACCTCGATTGCGGATGCGGATCCGGGCAGGATTGAAGATGCCTTGGCCGCGTTGCGCGGGCCAAAGGGCGAAGCGGTGCCTGCGCCGCGACTGGCAGCGATTCAGGAGATGGCCGCGCCCTATACACGGACACTTATGATCGAAACGATTGGGACTCAGGTGTCACCCGCCTTTGCTCTTGCTGTCATGTGGGTGGAATCAACAGGCCGCAAAGACGCAATCAGTTCAGCAGGCGCGCAGGGCCTCATGCAATTGATCCCAGCCACGGCTGAACGGTTTGGGGTCTCGGATAGCTTCGATCCGATCGAGAATATTCGGGGTGGGGTGAAATATCTCGATTTCTTACTCAGGACATTCTCGGGGGATCCAGTGCTCGCGCTGGCTGGCTATAACGCTGGCGAAAACGCAGTGCTGCGTGCGCAGGGTATTCCCGAGTATGACGAGACGCGCGACTACGTGCCCAAGGTTCTCGCGGCTTTCTCTATCGCAAAGGGGTTGTGCAAAACCCCGCCTGTCTATGTCAGCGACGGATGTGTGTTTCGGTCGTTTGATGAATAGGGATCCGCATCATTGCACAGAAATCACGAAGTGCTCACGTTCATGTGCATTGTTTGTGAGTGAGATCGGCCCAAATCTAATCTCATAAGCGACGGGCACACCGTCGACGCATAGAGATAGAAACCGAAAGGAACTTTGTTATGAAACGTTTTGTAGCCACTACCGCTGTTGTTCTTGGTCTTGCCGCACCTGCGTATGCAGCAAACCAACTCGCCGCTGACCTTGGTGTTCCCGCAGATCAGTATTCCACCGCTCAACTGGCCGAGATGCACTTTGCCCAAGATGAAAATGTAGGCGATAGCAGCGTCTACTTCGGCGGTGAAAGTAATGCCACCGTGTCGTCCAAATCGACTCTGAACCCGACCGCTGAGGCAATCTTTGTTTCGCTGGACCGTGAAGACAGCACCGCACTGGACGTCTCGCAGGAACTTGGTTCAACAACCGTATATAGCTCGGCCGTCGTGAATGATCGCGCCGCTGCGATCTTTGAAGAGATCGATGCAGAAGACTGATCAACAGGTCACTGTCTAATTCAAAGGCCCGCCGGTAACTCGGCGGGCCTATTTTGTTTTACCTTTGGGTCGCGCGTCACCACGCGCCAGCGATTGGTTAGCGAAATCCAGAGAGTTCACCATCATGTGACTGTCACATAGGTGTGTGCAGTGGTGCACCGATATTGCGGATATATCGCGATATCGTGCGTTGAAAGTGAGTGGGATCAGGCGCATATCTAACTCATCCCGAGGCAAAAAGACCTCGGTAACGAGACAAACGGATATTAAAAGGATGTTGAAAATGAAAAGCTTTATCGCAACGACCGCTATCGTACTTGGCCTGGCCGCACCTGCATTTGCTGCAGATCAGCTGGCAGCAGACCTGAACGTTTCGGCGGACCAATACACCACCGCACAGTTGGCCGAGCTGCACTTCGCTCAGGATAAGTCTGTTAGTGAGAAGAATGTTTACTTCGGTGCCGAAACCGCCGCATCGGTGTCTTCGAAGTCGAACCTGAACCCCACCGCCGAAGCGATCTTTGTTTCGTTGGAACTGGAAGAAAATCCCGCTCTGGACGTGGCTCAGGATGTTGACACCACCACCGTCTACAGCTCGGCCGTTGTAAACGACCGCGCCGCTTCGATCTTCGAAGAACTTGACGCAGAATAACCTGACATCCGTCAGTATGCTCTTTCGGGAGCCCAAGGCCCACCGGTTCGCCGGTGGGCCTTTTTGCGTTTGTGGGCAGGTGCGGTGAAGGGCAGTAGGTTAGCCGAACTCCACATTGTTCCAAATTTCACCGACATTTTATGCTCACGAAGGGTGTGCAATTTTGCACTAATATTACAAATAAATCTCTTTTTCGTGCATTGATGTTTGAGGAGGGAAGGCCCATATCTAACTCATCCCGAGGCGAAATGACCTTGGTAACAACACAAACGAATGTTAGAAGGACGTTGAAAATGAAAAGCTTTATCGCAACTACCGCTATCGTACTTGGCCTGACCGCACCTGCATTTGCCGCAGATCAACTGGCCGCAGACCTGAACGTTCCCGCGGACGAATACACCACCGCCCAACTGGCCGAACTGCACTTCGCGCAAGACAACAATGTAAGTGAACGGAACGTGTATTTTGGTACTGAGAGCGCTGCGACCGTCTCGTCGAAGTCGACCCTGAACCCCACCGCCGAGGCGATCTTTGTCTCGCTGGATCGCGAAGACAGCAACGCACAGGATGTCGCCCAAGAGCTTGACACGCGGAGCGTGTACAATTCGGGCGTAGTGAATGATCGCGCTGCTGCCATCTTCGCTGACATCGACGCCGAAGATTGATCCTAACCAAGATCTGTAAACAGAGAGGGCCCGCCATTGGCGGGCCCTTCTTCTTTGCTTCAGACTGATGTGATCAGTCTACAATCGTCGCTTCGGTGGCGGCGCGCAGTGCGTCTTCGGTGACGCCCTCTGCGCATTCCACGATCTTCAGGCCGCCTTCGACCACGTCCAGAACACCTAAGTTGGTGATCACGCGGTCCACAACGCCCTTGCCGGTCAGGGGCAGGGTGCAGGATTTCAGCAGCTTCGACTCGCCATGCTTGTTGGTGTGGTCCATGACCACGACCACACGGCCCACGCCAGCCACCAAATCCATCGCGCCGCCCATGCCTTTGACCAGCTTGCCGGGGATCATCCAGTTCGCCAAATCGCCGTTTTCAGCAACTTCCATCGCGCCAAGAATCGCCGCAGCGATCTTGCCGCCGCGGATCATGCCAAAGCTGGTAGAGCTGTCGAAATAACTGGTTTCGGGCAGCTCGGTGATGGTCTGCTTGCCCGCATTGATCAGGTCGGGGTCTTCGTCACCCTCATACGGGAAGGGGCCCATGCCGAGCATGCCGTTTTCCGACTGAAGCATCACGTTGACGCCTTCGGGAATGAAGTTCGGAACCAGCGTCGGGATGCCGATGCCAAGGTTAACATAGGTGCCGTCTTCCAACTCTTTCGCCGCGCGTGCGGCCATTTGATTGCGATCCCAGGGCATTTACATCTCCATGATCTGAGCGACTTCGACCGACCCGCCTTCCCCGATAATGGGGCATTCATTGGCAATCGAGGTGGCTTCGTCGATATTTGCGGCTTCAATAATGGCGTATCCGGACAGCGGGTTTGCGCCGCCATCATCAGAAATACCAGAGGCCGACACTGTTTTGGATTGGCCCACCGGATTGCCCGGATCGGGCATGGAGGCCTCGTACTTGGTGACCCAAGCGACCCATGCCGCGATCGAAGCCTGCTCTTCGGCCTCGGTCTCGGGCATTTTGCCGCCGTGGTACCCATAAAGGAATTTGGCCATATCAGGCCTCCTTCTGACGCACGGTGCGCTGTTCGATCCGCTTCTCGTGCTCGCCTTGGATCAGGCGGTGCACATAGATGCCGGGCAAGTGGATGTGATCGGGGTCAAGGCTGCCGGTTGGGACGATTTCCTCGACCTCCATGATGCAGATTTTTCCGCACATTGCCGCGGGCGGGTTGAAGTTGCGGGCGGTCTTGCGGAACACAGCATTGCCGGTCTCGTCCGCTTTCCACGCTTTGACGATGGAAATGTCGGCGAAAATGCCTTCTTCCATGATGTATTCTTCGCCGTTGAAGACTTTCACATCCTTGCCCTCGGCAATCACAGTGCCGACGCCGGTTTTGGTGTAAAACCCCGGAATGCCAGCGCCGCCAGCGCGCATGCGCTCGGCCAAGGTGCCCTGCGGGTTGAACTCCAGCTCCAGCTCGCCGGACAGGTACTGCCGCATGAATTCCGCGTTTTCGCCCACGTAGGACGACATCATCTTCTTGATCTGGCGGGTGTCGAGCAGTTTGCCCAAGCCAAAGCCATCCACACCGGCGTTGTTCGACGCAACGGTCAGACCTTTGACCCCGCTTTCCACGATCGCATCAATCAGCAGTTCGGGAATCCCGCACAGGCCAAAGCCCCCTGCCGCGATCAGCATG
>NZ_JBGFGN010000141.1:0-341 GCF_041224595.1 Donghicola sp. XS_ASV15
GCAAGCCCACGGTTTAGATGGGAGTTATACCCCGTAATACAGTTACGGGGTATTTTTTGGCATCCAACACAAACCACGCCCAACGCACCCAAAATCGGAGATTTTGTTGCACGCTGTGCGCAGCATGTGATGAAAAAAGAAAAAACAAGAACTAAAGACAATAAAAATCAACTGGGTTGCTTTCTGCTTTCTTAGCAACCTCGTTTAATTTTTCAAAAACATACTCAACATCAAGGCTGGTATCCAAAGAACGTATTGTTTTAATAAGCTCTATTTCTAACTTAGTACAACGATAAACTTTCTTTTCTTCACCCTTGGGTCGACCAGCGCCAACTCTTTTA
>NZ_JBGFGN010000048.1:0-1398 GCF_041224595.1 Donghicola sp. XS_ASV15
CCAGCCCCAGGGGAAACCGACAAGGAGACTGTGGCAGAAGAGCCAGCGCAGGACACCCTCGAGGCCACGCCCGCGGATCCCTTTGCCGCCCTCGCCGATCTCGGAGAGCCAGACACGCAGGAGGCTACCGGCGCAGACGACATGTTTGCGCCCTTCGAGGTAGCCAAGCCCGATGCAGAAGACAGCAACGCACAGCTCGCCCGCCTTGCCGCAGGGGGGATGGCCGCGCTCGCCGATGATACCGATCCCCAAGATGGCACCCAGCCTGGGGAGGAGAAGGCCGAACCCCTGCCAGAAGATCACGCTTCCGAAACAGCCCAAGCCCACGACGCGCTCGACATGGACGCCACTGAAGAAACCGACGCAGATCCCTTCGCAGCATTCAGCGCAGACGATGACCCGTTTGCTGCCCTTGGGGGCGCGGAGGAGGAGCAAGGTCACGACAGCCTCCCCCCGGCGACAGAAGACACCCCCATAGAGGCCGTGACGGCCGTCGAGAGCACAGCCGACGCAGACCCCTTAGCCGCCCTCGAAGAGCCAGACACGCAGGAGGCAACAGGCGAAGACGACGACATGTTTGCACCCTTCGAGGTGGCAAAGCCCGCCGCAGAAGACAGCAACGCACAGCTCGCCCGTCTTGCCGCAGGCGGGATGGCCGCGCTCGCCGATGATACCGATCCCAAAGATGGCACCCAGCCTGGGGAGGAGAAGGCCGAACCCCTGCCAGAAGATCACGCTTCCGAAACAGCCCAGGACCATGACGCCCCCGTCATGGAAACCACTGAGGAAATCGACGCAGATCCCTTCGCCGCTTTCGACAGCGAAGATCCAGCCTCGCCTGCGACACCCCAAACCGCCCCTGCGGCGACCTTAGATGACGACCCCTTTGCAAAATTCAGCGAAGACGATGACCCGTTTGCTCCCTTCGACAGCGCGGCCGACGCGGCAGAGGATCTTCCTGACCTTGACGCGCTGAAGGCGCTCGAGACCGAGGCCGTCTCTGCTCCAGTGGAAGACGACCCGTTTGCTGCCCTTGAGGGCGCGGAGGAGGAGCAAGGTCACGACAGCCTCCCCCCGGCGACAGAAGACACCCCCATAGAAGCCGAGGTGGCCGTCGAGGGCAAACCCGACGCAGACCCCTTAGCCGCCACCGAAGAGGAAGACCCCTTCGCGGCGCTTGCTGACGTGGAAGAGCCGGACGCAGAACTGTCCGCCCCGGAAGACGCAGAGGCTCCCAAAGATCAGATGGCATCTGCAGACGAAGAACCACAGGCCTCTGAAGACGCGGCTGCAGGCACCGCCGTCCCAAGCCCCTTCGAGGCCCTCGAAGGCTTGGACGATGACGACGCGCCTCCTTCGGAACACGTGGTCTCAGACGATGCGGACGCGCTTCCGCTC
>NZ_JBGFGN010000150.1:0-43806 GCF_041224595.1 Donghicola sp. XS_ASV15
CCTCACAGAATTGGCCTGACGGCCAATGCGCCTTGGACCGGGCTTGCTATATGAGGGCCGCACGCTCCAAGGCGCTCGCCCCAAACTGGCCGACTTTTGCTCCGCCACAATGGCCGAATTTTACTCCGCCGTTGACAGCTCTATACTATGCAAGCAGAGCGTGACCTGCATGATGGCTTGCTTGCGAGCTACGTTGCCAGCCCAGAGCCCGCACCGGCACCCAAAGCCGAAGGGCCCGCATCGAACTTCGATATGTTCGAGACACCTGCCGCAGCTCCTGCACCTGCTGCGGCAAAGGCAGAGGGACCGGATCTAACGGACATTCTGTTCTGATCAGAGCATCAGTTGGTCATCGCGCTTAGCACGGTGACAGGAACCATAGCGGCGGTTGCCATCAAGGCTGCCGCCGTTGCTGCGAATAGCCCATCACGCGTCAAAAGCGCGGTCGCAATCAAGAGTGTGGCAAGGCCCAAGATCGACGACGAAAAAGGGACCAGTTCCAGAAACGGCATAATCCCGCCGCATAGGATGCAGAGAAACTCCAGCAGCTTGCGCATCGGGCCGCGCACCATAAAGAGCAGCCGCCGCTCCGCCTTGTTGTCGAGCCAGTCTGCCGCCTTCCGCATCTTCAACAATGCCGCGCACATTTTCTCGCCGCTTACCGTTTGCCGCATAATGAAGTCCGGCAGCCACAAGTGATCAACGCCCCAGAACATTTGGGCAGAAACAAATGCGATGGTCAGACCACAGAGCGACGAGAACAACGGGATTCCGCTGAGCGGCGAAACGATCAGCAAAGCCACGGCCATAATCACCGATAGGAATGAGGTGGGGCCAAAACCTTCTATCACTTCGCGCAGGGTGACCTGCTGTTTCTCGGCATGCACAGAGAGCCGTTCGACCACGTCGCGCACGGGGCCGTTCGCACTCTCGGGTCGCAAGAATGGCCGAGGGAAATAAACGCGCGAGAATGCCTTGGGGGCCATGAGCCGCTCCAACAAATAAATGCGATGAAAAGGGGAGCAGCCTGTGAGGCCGCCCTCGAGCGCTCTTATTGTTGCGCTTCTTCAGAGGCACTGCTGATGGCTTGGCCAGCATCCTCGATGTCACGGCCGGCGCCCTCGATTGTCTGGCAAGCTGCCAAGCCGAACAGAACCAGAATTGTTGCTGTCACCTTGCTCGAGTTAAACATGAAAAACCCCTTCGTGTTTCGATATAGACTCGAACGCGAAGGGGGTGGTTTTGTTCCCGGATCAGGCTGCTTCGTCCTCGACATCTTGGTCATACATGATGTCAAACGTCACATGAATTCCGTAGCGTTCCGGCAGGTCCTCGATCTCGATCCGCCCCTGCAATTGCGAGGCAAACGACTGAATCAGGCTTCGGCCCAAAGATGGTTCATCCCGAATATCGGTCATCTTCTCCGAGCCTTTGGAGTTCACGATCGAAAAGCAAACCTCGTCATCGCCATTGTCCGCGAGAACCAGCGAAATCCAACCTTCACCGCCCTGCCCTGCGCCAGAGTATTTAACCGCGTTCGTAATCGCCTCGGTCACCAACAAGGAGAGTGGCACGGACTGCTCTGGCGTGATTTCGATAGGCGCGAAATTCGTGCTGATTTTGACGCGGCTATCACGGCGGTCCATGCCTCCGATGACGACCATCTGGCTGATAATATCCTCGAGCAACAAATCGGCTCGCACCATCGACAGCTTCCGCGCGGTATACAGGTAACGGTGTACAGCGGCCAACGCCATCACACGCTCTTGCACGCGGCGCAGCAGCCGCTTGGCCTCGTCGCTGCGGGCGTTGCGCACCTGCATATTCATGATGCTGCAAATGAGCTGGAGGTTGTTTTTCACACGGTGGTGAACCTCTTTCAGCAGGGTTGTTTTTTCGGTCAGGTCTTCGGCGCGTTGACGCTCTTGCTCGCTCAGGCGCTGAGCCATCTCGCGGAAGGCTTGTGCCACGGCTTCCAGTTCCTCGGGCGCGTTGTCCAAGCGGGCACTGCCAACCTCGGATCGGCCCGCCGCATAAAGGCGCATCCACACCCGAAGTCGATGAATATGGCGGATCACCAGTCGATGCGTGCCAAAATAGGCGACAAGAATCCCGATGCCCCACATCAGCAATGGAAAGTACAGCGCCATCACGCGACCCATCAACGGGAATGGCGCTATGTCTTCGGGTTCCCAACTGCCCATTACAAAGGCCTGGTCTTCCATGATTGGCACGACCGCAAACTGACGCTTCTCGGCGTTTTGGTTTGGACCAGTGTACAGCTGCCGGTTCGGCTGCACAAAATCGGACAGGGACCGCCCCTCGGGCAAGAACGAGACCAACTCCTCTTCGGTGAAGTCAGCAGCCAAGACCGCGCCAGTTGCATCAAAGATCACGAGGTCCACATCGTTAGATCCGCTCTGAAGCATGATGTTGGCCAGTGCGTAGGGGATCGAAATCCAGACATAGCCCTGACGTGCGCTCTGGGAACCAACTGGAACAGCGAGGCTAAGTGCCGCCTTGGGGCCCGTGGAGGTGTTGGACCAGAATTCCGCAGCAGGATCGCTCTGTTGGATCTTGGAATACATGTCGCGGCCAACGCGCATGATTTCATCTGTCGCCTCGGACGCGCAGGCAATGCGGCCAGAACTCGTGATGTAGCCTGCCATCGAGTATGTGTTGTCGCCTCGCACAAGGCTCTGCAGCACCCCGTTACACAGGTTGGCATCTTCGACCATCACGATCTCGGTTTCAGCCAAGGCTTTGGCGGCGCCAATCGCTTGCTGGATCAATTCGCGTTCCCGCGATGCAGCGCGTTCTGTCCGATCGAGAAGAACTGTCTCAGATAGGTTGTCAGACTCCTTCATCACTTGGGCGGTTTGATAGAAAGAAATTAACGCCAGCGGGAGGATCGCCAGCGTTAACACACCAATCAGGCGCAGCGCCAACCCACCGGTTGCACTGCGCCTTATCCCAAGCTTTGCATCCATCATGCGGCAGGCTTCCCCGAAAGAACCGCCATTGTTTTGCCGTCTGTCACCTCGAAGGTTTCGTTTTCATCGATCCCCATCAACTCGGCCAGACGTTTGCGCGCACGATTGGTCCGGCTTTTGATCGTGCCCACGGCGCACTCGCACATTTCGGCCGCTTCTTCGTAGGAAAAGCCTTCTGCCCCAACCAGTGTCAGCGCTTCGCGTTGCTCATCGGTAAGCTGCGCAAAAGCTGTCTGGAAGTCACGCATGGCCAAATTGCCATCGTGGCTAGGTTTTACAGAAAGTTGACCCGCCATTACGCCATCGGGGTCTTCGACCTCGCGGCGGCGCTTACGGTGCAGCGAGTAGTAGGTGTTTCGTAGAATGGTAAAGAGCCATGCACGCATGTTGGTACCCGGCTGGAAGCTATCGAAGTTCGACCAAGCTTTCACCAAGGCATCCTGAACAAGGTCATCTGCTGCCGCACCATTGCGCGCAAGACTCAGCGCAAAGGCACGCATCGCCGGCAGGTGGGTTACCAGTTCATCTCTGGGATCACTCATAGAAGCGCTCACGCATCAGCCTCGCTGTTCGGCTTGTCACCCTCTGCTTTGCGCAGCTGGTCGAGAAGCTGGGTGAAACGATCCGGCACGGGCTCGCTTGCGGCGGTTTGATAAACGCGGCGCAAGTTTTCGTCGATTTGCTCGTCCAACCGGTTTTTAGGCTTTTTGGACATCCTGTATGACCTATTAAATTTTTCACTCTGTCGGGAACCAAACTCCGTTCGTTGCATTAGGTTCCAAACAAGATCAGTTTTTTTGAGGACAGAATGACAAGCTCTGCAGCGCCCAACGACATTTCGACTACCATCGCAGCGGACCTCCCTTATCTGCGCCGCTATGCTCGTGCTTTGACCGGCACGCAGAGCACTGGTGACAAGTATGCAATTATCACACTCGAAGCGATCTTGGCCGATCCAGAGATTTTCGACCGCACCACTTCGCCCCGCGTGGCACTGTTTAAAGTGTTCAACTCGATCTGGATGTCGTCGGGTGCTCCTATCGAGCAAAGCGAAACGCCAGCTGGTCCCGAAGCGCGCGCCCAAATGCGCCTGTCCCGCCTGACTGCAAACACACGCGAAGCGCTTCTGCTTCAGAGCATCGAAGGCTTCACAGCCGACGAGATCGGCGAAATTGTCGGTGTCTCTGGCGAAGAAGCCGCGAACCTGCTCGAGATCGCGCGGGAAGAGATGAACAAAGGCATTATGGGCAATGTCATGATCATTGAGGACGAAGCGATCATCGCGATGGATATCTCGGAAATTGTTGCCCAGATTGGACACGAGGTGACAGGCATCGCGCGGACCAAAACTGACGCAGTCGAACTGGCGCGTCAGAGCCCGCCAGACATGATCCTTGCCGACATTCAACTGGCCGACAAATCTTCGGGCATTGACGCGGTGAACGAAATCCTCGCTGAACTCGGAGATCGTCCGGTTGTCTTCATCACAGCCTTCCCCGAGCGCCTGCTCACCGGCGAACGCCCCGAGCCGGCCTTCCTAATCACCAAGCCCTACTCCGAAGATCAAGTCCGCTCTGCGGTCAGCCAAGCGATGTTCTTTACAAGCACAGAGACTCTTCTCGCTTAAGTGATCACTTGATTTAGCAAAACGCCCCGGTGCTTCTGGCACCGGGGCGTTTTTTGTTGCGGGTAACACGTGCGATCACTCGGCAGCGATCGAACGAAGCATCCAAGCCGCTTTTTCGTGAAATGCAGAACGCTCGGTCGCCATGTCCTCGGTCACCGGGTCGCTCGACTTCTCGGAAAGCTCGACCAATGCATGCATGCGATGCGCGACACGTTCGTGGTCTTTGGACAGTTCTTCGACCATTGCGCGCGCGTCAGGCGTGCCCTCGGCATCCTTGATGACGGAACGTTCGCAAATTTCTGCGAGTGTCAGAGGGGCCAGCGCACCCAGAGCACGAATACGCTCTGCCAATTCATCCGCAGCCTCGAATAGGTTCTCGTACTGCTCTTCAGTCAAATGGTGCAACGAGTAAAACAGCGGCCCTTCGACGTTCCAGTGATAGGCATGAGTTTTGTACATCAGGCGGTAGGTGTCCGCCAAAACGTCTGCCAACCCTGTGGCCACAGCTTCGGGATCGCTGACGCCGGTGTTGATCTCTTGGGTTTGCGGTGTGGTTTGCAAAATATCTTTCATGTCTTTTCTCCCGTTAAAATCTTGTCGGAATTGCTCAAAAACAGGGGTGGGCGCGAGGTTAACCGCGCACCAGTCGAGCAATCAAAGTGACGACGAACAGCACAAGGAACAGGAAGAACAGAATTTGCGCGATGCCCGCCGAAGCAGACGCGATACCGCCAAAACCAAAGACTGCTGCAACCAGTGCAACAACAAAGAAAATTACGGCCCAGTAGAGCATTTTTTCATCCTTTCATGGAAAGCAATCAATCTGGCCAATCAACACTCAGCGCGGGAAATGGTTCCAGATTTATCGCCCCCAAAAGTTTTCAGAAGAAAAGTGTTCTGATTGGAACCATTTCAGCATCTGCGCGTTCTACCTCCGAACAATTTACTCACCGTATGAGGTTTCCAATGGCTACCCCCAAAACAGCACCCGACATGCAGGATCTTTCGGCTCAGATCGAAGCTTTGAAAGCGGACATCAGCGCGATTACATCGACCTTGACCGAGATGGGCACCGCACGCAAAGACGCCGCAGTTTCGAGCGCCCGTCAGCAGGCAGAGGACCTGAAGGCCGAGGGCTCACGCCAGTTGGAGATGGCTCAACTCACCGCCGAGGATTATGGCGCACAAGCCGCTGATGCGATCCGCCGCCAGCCAGCCACCGCCGTCGGCATTGCTGTCGCTGCCGGCTTCCTCGCAGGTCTGATGACTGGCCGCAAATAATGTCAGCGATGCTTCACAGCCTGCAGCACTCGGTACGCCGAGCGGCGGGACGCGCAGCGCTTTCTACACTTGCTGGACTGATGGTGGTTGTTGGGCTTGGATTCCTGACAACCGCCCTCTGGATTTGGATCGCCACCACGCACGGTTCGCTTTTCGCCGCCGCGATCATCGGAGCGCTCTATTTTGGCCTTGGACTGATCCTGTTGGCAGTCGGAATGCCCTCAAAGCGCCGACACTACCGGGCCCCTCCTCCGCCGATTGACCCAACGGCCGCCGTCATTGCCCAAGTTACCGAAGGGTTCCTGACAGGCATGAGAGCAGGCCGCGCAACGCGCCGCTAAGTCAGCACCTGCTAACAAAAAAAAGCCCCGCCAAAAGGCGGGGCAGTTCCCGTTTCGGGATTGGGACGAGCCAGTCAAAATCATAGGGATGAAGACCCTGACCGTGGCGGGTACAAGGGATACGCCCGCCGCTCGGAACATTAACGCACCAAACCCCGCTCTGGTTTCATTGATTTTGACATTTTTATCGACGCGACCGCGGACCTGCGATCAACCAGACAATAAAACCAACCACGGGAAGGAGCAGAACCAGCAGAACCCACAGCACTTTGCTGCCCGTTCCGCGGTTCGATCCAACGATTGAAATCAATGCCCAAATATCCAGGACCAGAATAATAAGTCCGCCGATTCCGCTGATTTCCAGCATCTCTTGTCTCCTATCAAAAACCGCCGAAACGCGGCAACAAACGCGCACGACATCGGAACCAAACCAAGCGCTTCACGTTGAGTATTGAATGCTTTCGCAGCCACAAGGTTCCCCCGATGCACATGCAGACTGCTCTCGAAGACACCGAAAATGAACGTGTGGCCACGCCCTCCAGAAGTGAGGATGTGTGCATCATTCTCAACCCAAAATCCGGTAAAAAGCAGACAAAGCCATCAGCCGAAGAGCTATGCAGAATGATGCAGCGGTCGTTCGGCGCAGACTGCACGGTCAAGCAAGTCGGAAAAAACGCATCACCCACAAAGCTTGCAAAAGATGCCCTACAAGAAGGCTACGGAACGATTGTGGCCGCTGGCGGAGACGGCACGATCGCCGGCGTGGCGGCCGCGCTCATGGACACGAATGCGACGATGGGTGTGCTGCCAATGGGAACATTCAACTATTTCTCGCGTGGACTGGGATTGCCAGAGGATTTGAACGGCGCCGTCGAAACGCTGGGACAATCAGAGCCCACACCTTTGCACGTAGGCTGCGCAAACGGCGAAATCTTTTTGAACAATGCGAGCCTTGGGGTGTATCCCCGCATTTTGCGCGAGCGCGAAACGCTCTATCAAAAGTGGGGCCGCAGTCGGATCACCGCATATTGGTCGGTGTTTCTGGGCCTCGCAGGGTTAAAGCGCCCCTATTCCCTGACCGTGACCGTTGATGGCGAGACCACGATCCATAAGAAAACGGCGCTGGCTTTCGTGGCGAACAGCTCCTACCAGCTCGAGGCCTTCGGGCTAGAGGGTGCAGACGACGTCAGACAAGGCAAGCTCGCGCTGTACCTGACCAACGCGCATAGCTGGCGCGAGATGGCAGCGCACGCCATGAACCTGTTCCGGAACACCACGGAAAAAGGGCGCGAGTTCGAGCTGCTGACCGGAGAAGACATCAAGATTACAGTCGAGAAGAAGAAACGCATGTGGATTGCCCGCGATGGTGAGAAAGAGCGTATGACCGCTCCGTTTCATTTCACCCTGCACAAGCGCGCTCTGAATGTGATGATGCCACCAAGCGCATGAAGACCCTCTACCACATCTCCGATCTACATTTCGGCAAAGACCGCCCCGAACTCATCGCACCGCTTCTGAAAGAATTGGAAAAGGCGGATGTCGTTTCTATCTCGGGCGATTTGACCCAGCGCGCGCGCTCCTCGCAATTCTTGGCGGCGCGGAACTTTATCGAGAGTATTCAAGCGCCGACACTCGTCGTTCCGGGAAACCATGACGTCCCACTCCACAACCCGATCCGCCGTTTTTTCACACCCTACCGAAACTACAAGCGCTTCGTGACACAGGATTTCTGCCCAGAAATTTCGTCACCTGAGATGACGATTATGGGCCTAAACACGGTGGCCCCATGGCATTGGCAACAAGGTTCCATTGCACACCGGCACATCCGGCGCCTTTGCCGACGCCTGCCCGAAGCACAGGGTTTGAAGATTTTGGTCGCACACCATCCCTTCGAACAGCCCCCAAACAGTTCAAAGAGCATGATGCGCGGCGCCCGCCAAGCCTTGGGGCGACTGGCCAATGCGGGTTTGGATATGGTGCTGACCGGTCATCTGCACCAGTGGCGCGATGACCCTTTTGTCGCCAAGGACAGCGGTCGCAACGTTATCCAGATCCATGTGGGCACAGGGCTTTCGTCGCGGCTCCGCAACGA
This sequence comes from Donghicola sp. XS_ASV15, assembly GCF_041224595.1. NCBI lineage: Bacteria > Pseudomonadati > Pseudomonadota > Alphaproteobacteria > Rhodobacterales > Roseobacteraceae > Donghicola > Donghicola sp. XS_ASV15. The sequence goes on from NZ_JBGFGN010000150.1 coordinate 8,335, forward strand.
GCGGAATGATTTCGCGGTGATCCGGACGGACGGGGATCAGGTAGAGATTACGCGCATGTCCGAAGCGGACGGGAGATTTAAGCCCGCTCTGACCCGCGCGTATCGCAGGTCAGAGCGGGGATGGCAAAGCGCTGACCAGAGCGGCTAAGAGTCAGTGGCAATTCAGCCAGCTTTACCAGAGTTGTCCTATTGGTCTGAATGTATACGGAAGAGCGTCTTTGCAAGTTTCAATAGAGTACAAAAATTTGAAAGCGCTTCTGACATTTTGAATGCTACGCGCAACTTTTGGCACCGGAACTAACAGCCGGAAAGAGAAAGCCCGACCTGTAGTGACAGATCGGGCTCGTCTTTAGAGAAAAGTCGGGAAGAGTCGCTTAGCTGATGCTCTGCGCCGTCTCTTGCCGATCGACACCCAGACGATAGACGACGACCAACGTGATGAGCGTCGAAACCAGAGTTGCGACAAGCACAAGCAGCAGGATCGAGACAAGCCCCTGAAAACCTACAATAATCCCGTAAACGACCAGAACGCTCAACGGGACGTGAATACCAACGAATGCGACCGCCATGAGTTGGAAGGTCACTTTATCAATTCCTTGAATAAGTGATTGCATTGCGGTGGTCTCCCTTGCTGTTATGAACCTACAAAGTTCCTAACGGACCATAGGCTCGCGAATGTATGATCAAGTCTCTCACGAAATCGCCCGCATGGCTACGGGGGAACGCGCGGCACTTGATCGTCTGTATAGAATAACCTCTGGCAAGGTTTTTGCGATACTTTTAAAAATTCTTCGCGATAGGGCTGACGCAGAAGACGCCTTACAGAACGTATACGTGAAAGCATGGCGTGGAGCGCCTCGTTTCGATCCATCACGGAGTGGCGAGGCGTGGATCGCGACCATTGCGCGTAACGTAGCGATTGACCATATCCGCAGCAGTCGGCGGAATGCGTCAGACTCCGAAGGATTAGACATGGTAGCCGACCCGGTGCAAACCTCGAGCGACCAGTGGCAAATGCGCAAAGATCTGGTACACTGTCTGGAGACATTGCCAGAAGAACAAGCTCGCGCCGTTGTCCAAGTCTACCTTCACGGCCTCTCTTACCAAGAGGTCGCTGATATATTGGGGTCACCGTTAAACACGGTTCGTACATGGCTGCGAAGAAGCTTGTTAAAGCTTCGTTCATGTTTAGGAGGCGAAGATGACGACGAATGATCGTCAAATCATGGCTGCTGAATTTGCGATGGGTTTGCTCGATAGCGACGCAGCCTATGACGCTGAGCGCCTGCGCCGAAGTGATCCCGACTTCGACGATGCCGTCTGGTGGTGGGAAGAACACTTGTCCGGAGCCATCTCTGGGGTGAAACCCGTGGCACCGCCCCGCAAATCTCTTGCGGGCATTCACGACACCCTCTTTGGCAAAGAGGTGAAGACACCGCAGACCAAACTGCGTTGGAAACCGATCGTGGGCGGCATTGTCAGCGTCAAAGCCGCTTTGCTGTCTGCTTACCTCGTATCGCGCGCAGTGAACACCGAGAGTTACGTGGTCGAAACGCGGTACGGCGAGGCGACAGTCAGTTGGAATGCGCGCGCCGGAACTCTACAGTTGCGTAGCGATGGCGCGACGACCCTGCACGCATGGAAGAAAACGGCTGATGGCTTCAGCTATCTTGGGGCGAACGGTACCAAGATCACGGCCGGTTTTGTTGCAGGGGATATTATTATCCTGTCTGCGGATGGCCCTCTCTCGGCGGCACCGGAACCGATTGGACAAACCGTCCTCGTACCAGAATAAGAAAGGGGCCCTTTGGCCCCTTTTTCAATTCCAGAGTGCGTCCATCTCATCGAACGCATTTCGCAGAGCTTGGCTCCATCCTTTGGAAAGCGCATCGAACTGTGGGTCATCCGCTTCAATTCGGCGATGGTCCGACACGCAGAATTCTTCGGCGCGCAAAACCGTAAGATCCAAGGGCATCCCGACCGACAGATTCGAGCGCGTAGTCGAATCCATAGAGAGCAGTGCGGCCGTCACCGCCGTCTTCAACGGTGTCTCGCGCGTTATCACACGGTCGATGATCGGCTTGCCGTACTTGTGCTCGCCGATTTGGAAGTATGGGCTATCTTCGGTCGCTTCGACAAAGTTGCCGGCCGCGTAAATGTGGAAAAGACGTTGACGCCCGCCCTTGCGCTGTCCGGCGACAATAATCGACGCCAAGGAACTCTCGCCCATCTGTGCCAATGCTGTGCCGTGACGCTGCTGGATCGTGCGCATCGCATCACCAACAATTTCGGCAACACGGAACATGGACTGCGCTGACAGCAGCGTATCGATCCCGGGCTGGGCTTCGTCGATATTTTCCTGCAACAGACCGATCACAGCTTGGGTGATTGCCAGATTACCAGCAGTCATCAAGCAGATCGCACGATCGCCTGGAATTTCCCAAGTAAAGCTCTTGCGGAACTTTGATATATTATCGAGACCCGCATTCGTACGGGTATCAGAAAGACACACGATACCTTCGTTCAGAAGCATCGCCAGACAGTAGGTCAAAGCAGTTCCTCCAGAGGGACAGACACTCCTTCAAGTATCCGTGCCTATCCCTGTCCACAAGAGGCTCTTTTTAAGGAGCGCATACCTCAATATTGCTAGCGTCGGCTGCGTCCTCTTCGGTTGCATCACGATCAACTTGGGAGAAAAAGCCGTAGCTCTCCCCTAGCGTGTTCGCCAGCTCGTTCGTGGCTACGATCATATCCGTCAGCCATTCGTGCAACCCGTAATCAATGATGGAATGCGCATCAGCTGTGCGCAATTTGTCGCGGTTTTCTCGTGCAATATCAGCGACCACGCGCTGCGCTTTGGTATGGACCCCAATATTGTCCAGATTGTCGCAGATCGCCTCATACGAGTACCGCAGGGAACGGGGCGACTGGCTGTTTACAACCAAAAGATCGACCACGCGCGGCGCGCTGATTTGCTCACGATACACATGTCGGAACGCACGCAGCGCGTTGGCTGCGCGCAAAATCTGCTGCCATTGTAGCAAATCGAGGCCCGCGCCCACTTCATCGGCCTTGGGCAACAGGACGTGGTACTTCACATCCAAGAGCCGCGCAGTCGCATCGGCGCGCTCAATATGCTTGCCTAGCTCGATGAACCACTGGCGCTCGTCGCGCAGCAGTGTCGAATTGATAGCGCCACGGAAGGTGAAGCTCGACGCCAAAACAGTTTCGATAAAGTCGACGTAGCGCCGCTCATCGACGTCAGCCATCGTCTTGGTCCGGAATTCCGCCCAAGTGCTATTTATCGCTGTCCATACCTCAGAGGTTATTGCGCCGCGCATGGCTCGCGCATTTTCTCGCGCGGCGTGGAAGCACGATAGGATGCTAGAAGAGTTTTCCTGATCAAAGGCCAAGTGATACGTTGCCTTCTCCCGATCAGCCTCTTCCAACCCCTCGCCAAAGGTCTCGCGGCAGCCCGCCGCGATGATAATTGATGGCCATTCCGTATTTCCGGCAGCCTCCGCGCCTGGCAGACCTTCGATCCGGCGGCCAGCGTCCAGCAAACGGGCGTTGTTTTCGGCGCGCTCGACGTAGCGCGACATCCAGTACAGTCCTTGTGCGGTACGGCTCAGCATTACAAACGATCCCCTCGCAAAACCCACGTATCCTTAACGCCGCCACCTTGGCTGGAGTTTACCACAAGCGAGCCCTCACGCAGAGCCACGCGGGTCAAACCGCCCGGAATGAGCTCTGTTTTGCCCTTACCCGAGATCACAAACGGGCGAAGGTCCACATGGCGCGGAGCGAGTCCTTCTTCGCTGAGCGAAGGGACGGTCGACAGTGCCAAGGTGGGCTGCGCGATGTAGTTACCGGGGTTCGCCTTGATCAGGCCTTCGAACTTCTCGATCTCGGCCTTGGTCGATTTCGGGCCAATCAGCATGCCGTAACCACCCGAACCGTGGACTTCTTTCACCACCAGTTCAGACAGATTATCCAGCACGTATTTGCACTCGGATTCGTCCGCACACTGCCACGTCTCTACGTTCGGCAAGATCGGCTCTTCGCCAAGGAAGAAGCGGATCATTTCCGGCACATAGACATAAGTTGCCTTGTCGTCCGCTACGCCCGCGCCAGGGGCATTGACGATGGTCACACCGCCGGCCGCATAGGCCCGCATCAGACCTGGCACACCCAGCATACTGTCGGGATTAAAGGCTTCGGGGTCCAAGAATGCATCATCGATCCGGCGATACAGAACATGGATTCGCTCTGGCCCGCGGATGGTCCGCATAAAGAGCATGTCGTTCTCGACGAACAAATCCTGCCCTTCGACCAGTTCGATGCCCATAATATCAGCGAGGAAGCTATGCTCGAAATAGGCCGAGTTATAGTGGCCAGGCGTCAGAATCGCCAAAGTGGGGCGACCGTCGCAATCGTCGGGGGCGACGGACTGCATCGCGGCGGCCAACATATCGCCATAGTGATCGACCGGACGAACCTGTCCGCTGCGGAACATCGACGGCATGATCCGCTGCATCACTTCGCGGTTCTGCAACACATATGAAATGCCGGATGGCGTGCGGCAGTTGTCCTCGAGTACGTTAAATTCGTCAGGTCCGGTACGTACCAAATCGACGCCAATGATATGCGAGAAGATGTCACCGACCGGCTGAATGCCCTGCATAATCGGCTCGTAGGCGGGGTTACCTTCGACCAGACGGGCGGGTATCTTACCGGCTTTGATAAACTCGCGCTTACCGTAAACATCGGTCAAAAAGGCGTTCAGCGCGCGAGCGCGTTGGATCGAACCGCGTTCAATCACGTCCCATTCGCTCGAGGAAAACACGCGGGGCATCAAATCAAACGGGATCAGTCGCTCGGGGTCTCCCCCCTCTCCGTACACCGCAAAAGTAATACCATTTCTTCGAAACAGACCTTCCGCCTCGTTCTGGCGAAGTCGCAGATCCTCAGCGGTTGTCGCCTTGGCCCATTCGGCCACATCGGCATATGCTGGCTTAATTCCTGCGCGGTCTTTCATTTCATCGTAATACGCGACCACATAACCCCCCAATAACTCTAGCTATCCAACTGTGAGTGGTGCAGGTTTACACCAGAACTTCAAGCGTATCGCATACCATTTGCTTACCAAACGTACGGACTGCCTAAAATTATGACAATTACTGTCTCGCTCAAACACCGCACCACTTACTCATATGACAAGCTGGTCGGTCTTGGGGCTCATATCGTCCGCCTGCGGCCTGCGCCTCATACGCGGACACCGATCAAGAGTTACGATCTACAGATCACCCCGTCAGATCACTTTATGAACTGGCAGCAAGATGCGTTCGCGAACTGGCAGGCCCGTCTGGCCTTTCCGGAGAAGGCCAAGGAGTTAAGCGTGACCGTCACGCTGGTTGCCGAAATGGTGGCGATCAATCCGTTCGACTTCTTCCTCGACGACTCTGCAATGGAAATGCCGTTCGAGTACGAGCGGGAGCTGCGCGTCGATCTGGCCCCCTATCTGGCGCAGGTCGATCAGGCGAACGACACAGCCGAGCACCGCGAAGCGTTTGAAAAGGTGATGAAGGATGCGCCCCAGCCCGAGGGCGTGACCATCGATTGGCTCGTGGCTCTGAACAGCTATCTTCAGCAGTCCATCGCCTATACCGTCCGCATGGAACCCGGAGTCCAGAAACCGGGCGAAACGGTCAGCAAAGCGCTCGGCTCTTGCCGCGACAGCGCATGGCTCATGGTCGCGATGCTGCGTCGTTTCGGGTATGCGGCGCGCTTTGTGTCCGGCTACCTGATCCAGCTTGCCGCGGACCTGAAGGCCGTGGATGGCCCCTCTGGGCCAGAAGAAGATTTCACCGACCTGCACGCGTGGTGCGAAGTGTACCTGCCCGGCGCGGGCTGGGTTGGGCTTGATCCGACATCCGGTCTGTTCGCAGGCGAAGGACATATCCCGCTGGCCTGTACGCCCTCGCCCTCGTCCGCAGCACCCATCACCGGCGCGCACGAACCGGCAGAGGTTGCCTTTGACTTCGAGATGTCGGTCACCCGCATCGCCGAACCACCGCGCATCACCCGCCCGCTCACCCCGTCGCAGTGGTCAGAAATCGACCGCGCGGGCAAGATTGTAGACAAAAAGCTACAAGAAAATGACGTGCGTCTGACTATGGGCGGCGAGCCGACCTTTGTGTCAGAAATGAACCGTGACGCCGACGAATGGACCATTGGCGCGGTTGGGCCGACCAAACGCGATTACGCCGACAGACTGATCCGCAAACTCCGCGACCGTTTTGCGCCCGGCGGTGTCATTCAGCACGGCCAAGGCAAGTGGTATCCCGGCGAGCCCCTGCCCCGCTGGGCCTTTGCGCTGATCTGGCGCGGCGATGGCAATCCTGTGTGGTCCGACATCAGTCGCATCGCCGAGGAGAAGCAGACCAATGCCGACCACAAGTCGGCCGAAAACTTTATGAACCACCTGACCCAAGCGCTTGATGTCGAGACCGAGGCAGCCATGCCTGCCTACGAGGATCCGCTCGAGTTCATGGAGATGGAGCACAAGCTGCCTGCCGACCTGTCGCCCGCTGACAACCGGCTGGAAAATCCAGTGGACCGTCAGCGACTGGCCCGCGTCTTTGACAAGGGTTTCAAAGACCCCGTCGCCTATGTCCTACCCCTGCAGCTCGCGCAGGCCGAGGACAAGCGCCCAAAGCGACGTTTCCGCTGGCAAGCCACCCGATGGACAACGCGACGCGGCCAAATTTTCCTGATCCCCGGTGACAGCCCAGCAGGTTTCCGTCTGCCTCTGACTGCACTGAACGCCTATCCGGCGGCTGATCCCGAAATGTATCGTGATCCTATGACCCAGCCCCGCGAGCTGGAGCCGGAAACCGAGAAAGACGTCGATAAAAAAGCCGAGGAAACCTTGCGTCAGATGCGCATCCGGTCCCAGCAGGATTGGGTCGGCTCTGGTTCGCTGGTTTCCTCGCCCGGCAACTACGCGCGCACCGCACTGTCGGTCGAACCACGTGATGGCAAGCTGACGGTCTTCCTGCCGCCGACCCCCTCGGGAGAGGCCTATATCGATCTGATCGAGGCGATCGAGGAAGCCTCGGCAGCCAGTGGCGAACCCATTCGCATCGAAGGCTACGAGCCGCCCCACGATCCGCGCCTGAACGTCATCAAAGTAACCCCCGACCCCGGCGTGATTGAGGTGAACATCCACCCTGCACAAAGCTGGGACCAACTGAGCGAGATCACCGAAGTCCTCTACGAAGAAGCACGTCAGTGCGGGCTGGATTCAACCACCTTCCAGATTGACGGCCGGCCCGTGGGCTCGGGTGGCGGCAACCACATCGTCGTGGGTGGCAACACCCCCGCGGACAGCCCGTTCTTGCGTCGCCCCGATGTTCTGGGGTCGATCATCCGCTATTGGCAGAACCACCCGTCGCTGTCTTACTTGTTCTCTGGCCTCTTCATTGGCCCGACCTCTCAGGCCCCACGCCTAGACGAGGCGCGGCACGATGCGCTCTATGAAATGGAGATTGCGCTCAAGGAACTGGACCGTCTGGGCCAAAACCCGCCCCTGTGGCTGGTGGACCGAATCTTCCGCAACCTGCTGGTGGACAGCACCGGCAACACCCACCGCGCCGAGATTTGCATCGACAAGCTCTACTCGCCCGACGGTCCCACCGGCCGCTTGGGTCTGGTCGAGTTCCGCGGGTTTGAAATGCCGCCCCATTGGCAGATGAGCATGGCCCAAGCCCTGATTATCCGCGGCCTGATCGCGTGGTTCTGGGAAGAGCCTTATCGCGGCTCGCTCAAACCGATGGGCACCCATCTGCATGACAGCTACCTGTTGCCGACCCCGCTATGGGACGACTTCAAAACTGTCCTGAATGACCTGTCCAATGCCCACGGCGTTCCGTTCGACATTGAATGGTACAAGGCGCAGCTAAACTTCCGCTTCCCCGTCGCGGGACAGTCCAAGGTTGGCGACACGACCATGACCATCCGCAACGCCATCGAACCTTGGCTCGTCCTTGGCGAAGAAGGCGTGCCCGGCGGCACCGCCCGCTACGTGGACAGCTCGGTCGAGCGAGTCGAGGTTCAGCTTCAGGATTTCGATGCCAGCCGCTATCAGCTGCTATGCAACGGGGTCGTTGTGCCGGTGACCAAGATGTCTGATGGCTCTCACGTGGCAGGCATTCGGTTCCGGTCGTGGCAACCGTGGAAAGCGCTTCACCCGACGATCCCCGCACATGGGCCCCTACGTTTGGTGATCTACGACCCCTACAATGGTGTCTCCGTCGGCGGCGCGACCTATCACACGTTCCACCCTGGCGGACGGTCGCACGACAATCGTCCGATCAACGCACTCGAGGCTGAAGGCCGTCGTATGGCGCGCTTCTTCCCGGGGGCGGACTTGGCGCCAGGCCAAACGCCATCATTCCTCGGCACGCATCCGGACTTCCCGATGACTCTTGATATGCGTCGCACATAATTTACGCAAAAGCGCCCATGAAATAATCACACCGCCAAGCAACCCGTTGTTTGGCGGTGATTTCACGCAAAGATGAGTGTCGCTTTGCCTAACAGACAGGCAGGACTCGCAGGACTGTCTGACAAAGTGCGAGTGCCATGCCTCCCGAAGCAAGCCCCCTCTCCATCGTGCTGGTTGAGCCGGACAAGAACCGCGCCCTCCAAATTATCGACAGCCTGAAGGCTGCTGGGAACTACGACATCCGCGTCATCGCCGAGAGTACAGGGCTGGCCCGCGCAGTCGCATCCTTTAATCCTGATGTGGTGCTGGTCGATCTGGCCAACCCCTCGCGCGATATCATCGAAGAGTTGTCCGTCGCCTCGACGCCGCTGGAGCGGCCGGTTGCCATGTTCGTGGACCAGTCCGACGACGCCATGACCAAGGCCGCGATCGAGGCGGGTGTCTCTGCTTATGTAGTGGATGGGCTGCGTGCGGATCGGGTCAAGCCGATCCTTGATGCCGCGATCACCCGCTTTCACATGTTCAGTCGTGTCCGCAAAGAGCTGGAGACAACAAAGCGCGCCCTCGAAGAGCGCAAAGTCATCGACCGAGCCAAAGGCTTGCTGATGAAGGCCCGCGGGATTGATGAAGATGCTGCATATAGCCTTCTGCGCAAGACCGCGATGGACCAGAACAAGCGTGTGGTCGATGTCGCCTCTGCCCTTGTTACAGCAGCGGGGCTTCTGGGATGAGAAAAGCTGAGCTCAGTCTGGGGTATATACCGCTCGTGGATTCCGCGCCCTTGCTCGTGGCGCAGGAAATGGGGTTCGCCGCACAAGAGGGGCTGGATTTGAACCTCGAAAAGGCGCCGTCTTGGTCCAGCCTTCGGGATATGGTTGCGTTTGGGCGCGTCCACGCCGCCCACATGCTCGCCCCTGTCCCTGTTGCCTTGGCGCTGGGGCTTGGAGGCGCGCTGCCGCCCCTGCATGCAGCGATGACCACTTCGGTGAACGGCAACGTCATTGGCGTCAGCATTTCGCTGGCGGAAAAGATGCGTAGCAACGGCGCGACGCTCGACTTCCGCGATGCGACCAGCATCGGCCATGCAATGATGAAGTCCAAGGCCGAGCGCCTACGGATCGGTGTGCCCTTCCCATTCTCTATGCACGCTGAGCTGCTATATTACTGGCTCAGCGCACTGGGGTATGCTGCCCCACAAGGGCTAGAGATCAGAACGGTCCCGCCGCCACTGATGGCGAACGCTGTGGCGAGCGGAGAGATTGATGCGTTCTGCGTGGGCGAGCCATGGGGGTCGATCGCAGTGGAACGCGGGTACGGGGAATTGATCCTACCCACCTCTGCGATCTGGAACTTTGCGCCTGAAAAGATCCTCGCTATGCGCAAGGATTGGATTTCGGAACGCCCCGAGTTGGCCCAGCGGTTGACCCGCGCGGTCTGGCGCGCCGGCCGTTGGCTGGCCGACCCCGAAAGCCACACCACGGCTACAGAATTACTCAGCCGAAAAGACGTACTGAACGTTTCACGTGAAGTCATCGACCGCACCCTATCCGGTCAGTTGATCGTGAATCAGCGCGGCGAGGAAAGGCACGTCCCCAACTTTATCGAGTTCCACAAAGGCACGGCAACCTTCCCATGGAAGTCCCAAGCCGCATGGATCGGATACCGCATGGCGACGCGCCTTGGCTTTGAGCCTTCGGGGGCAATGAGCGCGGCCCGCGACGTGTTCCGCACTGATCTTTACCGCAGAGCATTGGCCGAAACGACCGCGGCTCTGCCTGGAGCCTCCGAGAAAGTCGAGGGGGCCATCGACCAAGCAGAACCCGCTGCGAGCGCAAAAGGCACTTTGATTCTTGAGCGGGACCGTTTTTTTGATGGCGCGATTTTCGACCCCTACAAGGAAGACCGCTCATGAATTGTGCAACTGCGGCATTCCTGGGAAATAATCTGCGGCAAAAAGGAACGTTCTGAATATCAGGCCTTCCAGACTCACCAAACAAGGCCCAGTAATGATCCCAGATGCAGCAAAGACGCTACGTCTGATACAGAATTCTCCCATTGATCGGGAAAATCTTTGAGCAAAGCCGCTCGACCCGTCGCGATCCTCCCTTCGCGATGCGTGTCAGCGGCTTTTTGCGTTTTGCCGGAACGAACGGCACCTACCAACAGAGGAAGTAAAGAATGAAGAAATTCGTGATGGCCCTCGCTGCGAGCACCGCCCTGACCGGCGCGGCCTACGCACAGAGCATGGACCTCGAGAAAGACGAACTGACCTTCGGCTTTATCAAGCTGACTGACATGGCGCCCCTCGCGGTAGCATACGAACAGGGCTACTTCCTTGACGAAGGTCTGTTCGTCACTCTGGAAGCGCAAGCGAACTGGAAAGTTCTGCTGGACGGCGTGATCGACGGCAAACTGGACGGTGCGCACATGCTGGCCGGTCAGCCTCTGGCGGCGACCATCGGTTTCGGCACCGAAGCCCACATCATCACCCCCTTTTCGATGGACCTGAACGGCAACGGCATCACCGTTTCCAATGAAATCTGGGAAGAGATGAAGCCCAACATCCCCGTTGGCGACGATGGCAAGCCCGTACACCCCATCAGCGCGTCGGCTCTGAAGCCCGTTGTCGAGAAGTACAAGTCCGAGGGCAAGCCCTTCAACATGGGCATGGTTTTTCCCGTTTCGACCCACAACTACGAACTTCGCTACTGGCTGGCAGCAGGTGGTCTGGAGCCCGGTTACTACAGCACCGACAACATCTCGGGTCAGATCGCAGCAGACGTCCTGCTGTCCGTGACTCCTCCGCCCCAGATGCCCGCGACCCTCGAGGCCGGCACCATCTACGGTTACTGCGTGGGTGAGCCTTGGAACCAGCAGGCCGTGTTCAAAGGGATCGGCGTTCCGGTCATCACCGACTACGAACTGTGGAAGAACAACCCCGAGAAGGTTTTCGGCATCACGAACGAGTTTGCCGAAGAGTACCCCAACACCACCAAAGCGGTTGTGAAGGCCCTGATCCGCGCGGCCATGTGGCTGGACGAGAACGACAACGCCAACCGCCCCGAAGCGGTGGAAATCCTGTCGCGTCCTGAATACGTCGGCGCTGACTACGACGTGATCGCGAACTCGATGACCGGCACCTTCGAATACGAAAAAGGTGACAAACGCGAAGTTCCCGACTTCAACGTGTTCTTCCGTTATAACGCGACCTACCCCTACTACTCGGACGCAATCTGGTACCTGACCCAGATGCGCCGCTGGGGCCAGATCGCCGAAGCCAAGCCTGACAGCTGGTACGACGAAGTCGCGAAGTCGGTCTACAAGCCCGAGATCTACCTCGAAGCGGCCCGCGCGCTGGTCGACGAAGGTCTGGCAAACGAAGCTGACTTCCCCTGGGACAGCGACGGCTACAAATCCGCGACCCCTGCCGAAGACATCATCGACGGCATTCCCTACGACGGCAAAGCGCCTAACGCCTACCTCGAGAGCCTGCCCATCGGCCTGAAAGGCGACCAGAAAGTCGTTGGCACCGAAATCCAAGGCTAACTCCTGAAACTTCAGGGGGCGTTCATCGCCCCCTGCTTTTCTCCCTGTCCACTCATTCCTCTTCTCTTCCGCAGCCGCAGGAGCCCCGCATATGACCATCGCTGATCCTGAGTTTGCAGCCGCACAGGCCCGCGAGGCCCGCCGCGCCAAACTCTTTACCCGCATCAATTCCGCCGACAAATGGCTGACCGTTCTGGGTCTGGGCTGGATCACCCCGATCCTGCGCGCCGCTGCCGGTGACAACCCCCAAGCCCAAGCCAAAGAAATCTGGCGCTTGTTGGGGACCCCAGTTCTGGCCATTCTGGCCTTCCTCGTGCTGTGGGGCACGCTCGCACCTCAGGTTCAGACCTCGCTTGGCGCGATCCCCGGCCCCGTCGCCGTGTGGGAAGAAGCCGTCACCCTGCATGAAGATGCCGAAGCCAAAGCCGCCAAGAAAGCTCAATTCGAAGAGCGTCTGGCCGCCCGCAATGAAAAACTGATCGCCGCCGGTCAGGCCGACAAGGTCAAAGTGATCGAGTACACTGGCGCTCCCAGCTACTACCAGCAGATCTGGACCTCGATCAAAACCGTCTTCTTCGGCTTCCTGCTGGCGACTGTCGTTGCTGTTCCTCTGGGGATCATGGCTGGTCTGTCGCCCTATGCGAACGCCGCGCTGAACCCGATCATTCAGATCTTCAAGCCCGTTTCGCCGCTGGCATGGCTGCCCATCGTGACCATGGTCGTCTCGGCCACCTACACCACCACCGACGGCTGGTTCGACAAAGCGTTCCTGACCTCGGCGATCACCGTGACCCTGTGTTCGCTGTGGCCAACCCTGATAAACACCGCGCTGGGTGTGGCCTCGATCGACAAAGACCTGATCAACGTGTCCAAAGTTCTGAAAATGAACACCTACACCAAGATCACCAAGCTGGTTCTGCCCTCGGCTCTGCCCCTGATCTTCACCGGCCTGCGTCTGTCGCTGGGTGTGGGCTGGATGGTTCTGATCGCGGCCGAAATGCTGGCCCAGAACCCCGGTCTCGGCAAATTCGTCTGGGATGAATTCCAGAACGGTTCGTCCAGCTCGCTCGCTCGTATCATGGTAGCTGTGTTCACCATCGGCATCATCGGCTTCATGCTCGACCGCCTGATGTACGCGATCCAAGCTGCCTTCACCTTCTCGAACAACCGGTGATCGATATGGCTGTCATCGAATTCAAGAATGTCTCCAAAAGCTTCGGCACGGGCGAACACGCCACCCACGTTCTGAAGAGCATCAACCTGAATGTCGAAGAGGGCGAGTTCCTCGTTCTCCTCGGCTTCTCGGGCACCGGCAAGACCACCTTGATCAACCTGATGGCGGGTATCGAAAAGCCCACCACCGGCGGTATCACCTACAAAGGCAAGGAAATTACCGGCCCCGGCCCCGAGCGCGGCGTGATCTTTCAGAACTATTCGCTGATGCCTTGGCTGACTGTGCATGGCAACGTCATGCTGGCGATGGACACCGTCTTCCCCAAGATGCCCAAGGCTGAAAAGGAAGAGAAGGTTGCCCATTACATCAAGATGGTTGGCCTGAGCCACGCAACCACCCGCCGCCCCGCCGAACTGTCCGGCGGTATGCGGCAGCGTGTGAACGTCGCCCGCGCTCTGGCGATGAACCCCGATGTTCTGCTGTTGGACGAGCCTCTGTCCGCTCTGGACGCCCTGACCCGCGCCAATCTGGGGGACGAGATTGAGGCGATCTGGAACGAGGACAAGAAGACCTGTGTTCTGATCACCAACGACGTGGACGAAGCCATCCTTTTGGCCGACCGCATCATCCCGCTGAACCCCGATGGCACCTTGGGCGACGAAGTGCGGGTTTCCATCCCTCGTCCCCGTGACCGGATGGCGATGAACCACGACGAAACCTTCAAGCAACTCCGTATGCAGGTGACCAACTACCTGATGGATGTCGGCATCGAGGCCAAAGTCGAAGGCACCCGCCAACTGCCCGACGTCACACCGATCCACGGCGTTCCGACTGTGGTCAAGGACGCGCAAGAGGGCCTGATCGAAGAGCGTTTTCTCGACTTCAGCCAGCTGCATAAAATCTACCCCACCCCAAAGGGTCCGCTTACCGTGGTCGAGGACTTCGACCTCAAGGTAAACCGCGGCGAGTTCATCAGTCTGATCGGCCACTCGGGATGTGGTAAATCCACGGTTCTGACCATGGCGGCTGGTCTGAACGACATCTCCAAGGGTGCGATTAAACTGGACGGTCGCCACGTCGAAGGCGCCGACCCCGAGCGTGCGGTTGTGTTCCAGTCGCCCAACCTGTTCCCCTGGCTGACCGCCAAGGAAAACGTGGCGATCGGCGTGGACAAGGTCTATCCCCGCGCGTCTCAGGCAGAACGTCAGGACGTGGTCGAGTACTACCTCGAGCGTGTGGGTCTGGCCGATGCGATGGACAAAGAAGCCAGCTCCATGTCGAACGGCATGAAGCAGCGCGTCGGTATCGCCCGTGCGTTCGCATTGTCGCCCAAGCTGCTGCTGTTGGATGAACCCTTCGGGATGCTCGACTCGCTGACCCGCTGGGAACTGCAAGAAGTGCTGATGGAAGTCTGGTCGCGCACCAAGGTGACCGCGATTTGTGTGACCCACGATGTCGACGAAGCAATCCTTCTCGCTGACCGCGTGGTCATGATGACCAACGGCCCGCAGGCCACGATCGGCAAAATCGTCGATGTGGATCTGCCCCGTCCGCGCACTCGCAAGGCTCTGCTCGAACACCCTGACTACTACACCTACCGTCAGGAAGTTCTCGACTTCCTCGAGGAGTACGAGCACGGCGCCAAACCAAAACCCAAAGCGCCAAAGGCGATCGCTGCGGAGTAAAAATGACCCCCTTTGCCATCAGTCTCGTTGAAGAAACCTTTGCCAAGATCGAGCCTCAGTCAGAGGAATTCGCGCGGCACTTCTACGATGATCTGTTTGCTACGGCACCCGAAGTCCGCCCCTATTTCGAAGGGGTCGACATCGAAGCGCAGAGCAAGAAGCTGATGGAGACTTTGTCCTTGATGGTGAAGGGGCTCAACGACCTCGAAACGACCATCCCTATGGTGGAAGAGCTGGCAAAACGGCACGTGGACTACGGCGTACAGCCCGACGATTACGACAAGGTCGGTGCCTCTCTGATGCGAACGATCGCACGCGCTCTGGAAGAAGAGTTCCACCAAGAGGCCGAGATGGCCTGGGATGAAACCTACAGCACCATGGCCACGGTGATGAAGATGGCCGCTTACGACACAAGTGGACGGGGCTTCAAATCCAAGCGCCCCGCTGGACAGAAACCCTTTTGGAAGTTTTGGTGATGACACAAAAACTCGTTGTGATCGGTGCTGGTATGGCCTCTGGCCGTGCACTCGAGCACCTCTTCGAGGCAGGCGCGGACTGGGATGTAACCCTGTTCAACGCCGAGCCCCGCGGGAACTACAACCGCCTGATGCTGAGCCCCGTTTTGTCGGGCGAAAAGACCTACCAAGAAATCGTCACGCACGATGAGGCATGGTACCAACAGCACGGCGTGGACACCCATTTTGGCACCCGCGTGACCGAGATCGACCGCGCTGCCAAAATCGTGCGTGCGGACGACGGCTCCGAAGTCAGCTACGACAAGTTGGTGTTCGCAACTGGCTCTAACCCCTTCATCATCCCAATGCCCGGTCACGATCTGGAAGGCGTCATTGCCTACCGCGATCTCGAAGACACCGAGCGCATGATGAACATGCCCGCAGGATCCAAGGTCGTCGTGATTGGTGGCGGCCTGTTGGGCCTCGAGGCTGCAGCAGGCATGGCCGCGCGCGGCATCGACGTGACCGTGGTGCACATCATGGGCCACCTCATGGAACGCCAGTTGGACGAGCCTGCGGGCTACTTGCTGCGCCGCGCCCTCATGGACAAGGGCATCACCGTCAAATGTCAGGCGAACTCCAAAGAGATCCTGGGTGAAGACGGCAAAGTCCGCGCCCTGCTTCTGGACGATGGCACCGAACTGCCCTGTGACCTGCTGGTCATGGCGGTTGGCATTCGCCCTAACACCAAGCTTGGCGCGGAATGCGGTCTGGCGGTCGGTCGTGGCATCCATGTCGATGACCAGATGATCACCTCTGACCCCGATGTTCTGGCGCTTGGCGAATGTGTCGAGCATAACGGCGCTGTCTTTGGTCTGGTTGCTCCGCTTTATGACCAAGCCAAGGTCGTCGCCAAAACCCTGATGGGCGAAGAGGCTGCCTTCCAGCCCCGCGAAACCTCGACCAAGCTGAAGGTCACCGGTTGCGATCTGTTCAGCGCAGGCGACTTTGCCGAAGGGGACGACCGCGAGGACATCGTGTTCCGTGACCCTGCCCGCGGCGTCTACAAGCGCGTTGTGATCAAGGACAACAAGATCATCGGCGCCGTGATGTATGGTGACACTGCCGACGGCAACTGGTTCTACGGCATGATGAAAGACGGCACCGATATCTCGGAGATGCGAGAGACGTTGATCTTTGGTCCGGCCTACCAAGGGGGCGCCTCTGTGGACCCTATGGCGGCCGTTGCAGCCTTACCGGCTGACGCAGAAATCTGCGGCTGCAACGGCATTTGTAAAGGTCAGATCGTTGACGCAATCAATGCGGGGGCCCAAGACTTGGCGGGCATCCGCGCCACGACCAAGGCCAGCGCGTCCTGCGGGACCTGCACAGGATTGGTCGAACAGGTTCTGGCGGTCACATTGGGCGACGATTTCGTCATGCCCGCGGCGCAGTCGGTTTGTGGCTGTACCGACTTGTCCCACGAGGACGTCCGCCGCCTGATCAAATCGCAGGAACTGCAATCCCAACAAGCCGTCTGGCAGGAACTGGGCTGGAAAACCGTGAACGGCTGCCACGTCTGCCGTCCGGCAATCAACTATTACCTGCTGGCCGACTGGCCGGTGGAGTATCAGGACGACCCACAGTCTCGCTTTGTGAACGAGCGCAACCACGCGAACATCCAGAAAGACGGCACATATTCGGTCGTGCCGCGCATGTGGGGCGGGATCACCACCCCCGACGAGCTGCGCGCCATCGCCGACGCCGCCGAGAAGTACAACGCCAAGACCGTCAAGGTTACCGGCGGCCAGCGCATCGACCTGCTTGGGATCAAGAAAGAAGACCTGCCCGGCATCTGGTACGATCTCAATCAGGCGGGCATGGTCTCTGGCCATGCATACTCCAAAGGTCTGCGGACAGTAAAAACGTGTGTAGGCACCGACCACTGCCGCTTTGGCACACAGGATTCGACCGGTCTGGGGATCAAGCTGGAAAAGGCTCTGTGGGGGTCATGGACTCCGCACAAGGTTAAACTGGGTGTCTCTGGCTGCCCCCGCAACTGTGCCGAGGCGACCTGCAAGGACGTTGGCATCATCTGCGTCGACTCGGGCTACGAGGTCAGCGTTGCTGGCGCAGCAGGCATGGACGTGAAGGAAACCGAACTCCTTGCCAAAGTCCCGACCGAAGAAGAAGCGCTGGAGCTGACCTGCGCCTTTGTCCAGATCTACCGCGAGAACGCGAAATATCTGGACCGCGCCTATAAATGGGTCGCCAAAGTCGGCCTCGATTGGGTCAAGGAACAGGTTGTGGACGATCTAGCCAACCGCAAAGCGCTGGCAGACCGTTTCGAGCTGTCCCAATCCATCTACCGCAAGGATCCGTGGGCGGATCTCGCAGAGCCGCAAAAGGCCGAGCGTTTCGCCCCTGTCGCAGATTTCACCTTGGAGGCTGCAGAATGAGCTGGACCGATATCGCCGCTCTCGAAGACATCCCCGTGCGCGGCGCACGGATCGTGAAAACCCGCGCGGGCTGCATCGCAGTCTTTCGCACTGCGGATGACGAGGTCTTTGCGACCTCGGACCGCTGCCCCCACAAGGGCGGCCCCCTGTCCGAGGGCATCGTGCATGGAAAATCAGTGACCTGCCCCCTGCACAACTGGGTGTTCAGTCTGGAAACCGGCGAGGCTCAGGGCGCTGACGAAGGTCAGATCGCCACCTATCCCGCCCGTGTCGAAAATGGCCGCGTCCTGATGGACCTGAGTGAAATCAAAAAGGTAGCAGCATAATGGATGGTGCAGATCTTCCCCACTCCGTTCCCCGCCGTTCCGGCCCGATGGCGGCTGGCGCGACGGTCTGCACCACCTGCCCCTATTGCGGCGTTGGCTGCGGCGTTCTGGCCACACCCGACACCGCTGGCGGCCTGAGCATCAAGGGGGACCCCAATCACCCCGCGAACCTTGGCCGCCTGTGTTCCAAGGGTTCTGCCCTTGGGGAAACGGTTGATCTGGATGGCCGTCTGCTGGCGCCCAAATTGCACGGCAAAGACGTTCCGTGGAATGACGCTCTCGATCTGGTTGCCCAAAAGTTCAAAGATATAATTGATCGGTATGGCCCTGACTCTGTGGCCTTCTACGTCTCGGGTCAGCTGCTGACCGAAGACTACTATGTGGCCAACAAGCTGATGAAAGGTTTCATTGGCTCGGCCAACATCGACACCAATTCGCGCCTGTGCATGGCCTCTACCGTCGCGGGCCACAAGCGCGCCTTCGGCACCGACACCGTTCCAGGCGTGTACGAGGATCTGGAGCAGTGCGACCTGTTGGTTCTGGTCGGCTCGAACCTCGCGTGGTGCCACCCTGTGCTGTACCAGCGTGTTGCTGCGGCCAAGGCCGAAAACCCGAATATGCGCGTGATCACCGTCGATCCGCGCCGCACGGCGACCTCTGACCTCAGCGATCTGCATTTGGCGTTACAGCCGGGTACCGACGTGGCCCTGTTCAACTACTTGCTTGCTGAGATCGCAGAGCGCGGCGCCGTGGATCAGGACTTTGTGGACAGCCATGTCGAGGGCTTCGACGATGCGCTCCAGTCCGCGATGGCGAACAACCCCGCGATCACGGGCCTGTCCGCCGCGGACCTCAAGGCCTTTGCCGACATGTGGATCGGCACCGAAAAGGTCGTTACCGTTTTCAGCCAAGGCGTGAACCAGTCCTCATCGGGCAGTGACAAGGTGAACGCGATCCTGAACTGCCACCTTGCCACCGGCCGCATTGGCCGCGAGGGCATGGGTCCGTTCAGCGTCACCGGTCAGCCCAACGCCATGGGCGGGCGCGAGGTTGGCGGTCTGGCCAATATGCTGGCCTGCCACTTGGACATCGAAAACGCCGAGCATCGCCATGTGGTGCAGACCTTCTGGAATGCGCCAACCATGCCGGAGAAAGCGGGCCTCAAGGCTGTGGACATGTTCCGCGCCATGTCCGACGGCAAGATCAAGGCGCTGTGGGTCATGTGCACCAACCCCGCCGTTTCCCTGCCTGAAGCTGACGCTGTGGCGAATGCCATCCGCGACTGTGACTTCGTCGTCGTCAGCGACCTGACAGATCAGACCGACACCGCAAAGCTGGCCGATCTGGTCCTGCCCGCCACTGGCTGGGGGGAAAAGGACGGCACGGTCACGAACTCTGACCGCACCATCAGCCGCCAGCGCGCTGTTCTGCCTGCGCCCGGTCTGGCGCGTCACGATTGGGCGATCATCGCCGACGTGGGCCGCCGCATGGGCTACATAGAGGCGTTCGACTACGAATCAGGCGCCGAGATTTTCCGTGAATACGCAGCGCTGTCAGGGCTGGCCGCAGATATGGGCCGCGACTTTGACATCTCTGGCCTGCGCGACATCAGCGACGCCGAATACAACGAGATGAAGCCCCAGCGCTGGCCCGTGACCTCGAACGGCCCGACGGGACGGATGTTCGGTGACGGCAAGTTCTTTACCCCGTCGGGCAAGGGCCGGATGCTGCCGCTGACCCACCGCACGCCGCAGTCGCAGCCGACCGCCGAATTGCCCTTCCGCCTGAACACCGGACGGGTGCGCGACCAGTGGCATACGATGACCCGCACAGGGAAATCGGCGCGCTTGACCCAGCATATCGCCGAACCCTTTGCCGAGTTGCACCCCATGGACGCACAACGTCTTGGCGTTTCGGATGCGGACCTGATCCAGCTGTCCAACCCCAATGGCGAGGCGATCCTGCGCGTTCTGATCACCGACCGCGCACAGCCCGGATCGATCTTTGCCCCCATTCACTGGACCGGCCAGAACGCCCCCACGGGCCGCATCGACCGCTTGGTCACGGCCCATGTTGACCCCGTTTCCGGCCAACCCGAGAGCAAAGCCAGCGTCACCGCCGCCGAGCGTTTCGACGCCACGTGGTACGGCTTCGCGGCCAGCTCGAACGAGTTCACGCCAAATGCCAGCTACTGGGCCTTGGGCCGCAGTAACTCTGGCTACCGCGCGGAACTCGCGGGCCTACAGATCAAGGACGATTGGGAGGATTACGCCCGCGACCTCTTTGGCATGAAGAATGCCGAGGCCGTTGTGTTCGACGATCCGACCAAGGGCATCGCCCGCGTCGCATTAATGGAAGAGGGCCGCGTGCAAGCTGTTCTGTTCGTCGCGCCTGACCCTGTCGCGCTATCTCGCACCCATGTGATTTCCGAATTGGGTAAAGCTGGTCCAGAGTTGTTGGCAGGTCGGCCCGGTGCCGACCAACCCGATCCGGGGGCCACGGTCTGCGCCTGCTTGAACGTGGGCATCAACACGATCCTCAACGCAATCACCGAGCAGGGCTTGACGTCGGTCACTCAAATCGGTGAGGCACTCGGAGCGGGAACAAGCTGTGGCTCTTGTCGGCCAGAGCTGGCACAATTGTTGGCCAAACGTCCCTTTCCGGAGGCTGCTGAATGAACCAACTTGCTCCTTTCGTCCGCATTCTGGGCCGTGGCCCGGGACGCAGTCGCAATCTGACCGCCGAAGAAGCGCAGGAGGCCATGGGCATCATCCTGCGCGGCGAATGCGCCCCCGAGGCGGTCGGCGGATTGCTGATGCTGATGCGGTACAGGGGAGAAGAGCCTCAGGAGATCGAGGGGTTCGTTCGTGCGTTTCGCGCCACGCTGCCGGAATGGCAGGGGGCCCATCCTGCGCTAGACTGGCCGACCTATGCTGCGGGCCGCAGCCGCGGGTTGCCATGGTTCCTGCTATCTGCGCGGATCGTCGCGATGGCGGGCCATTCGGTGCTGCTGCACGGCTGGAACAGCTATCAGGCCGAGGGTGCGGACGTCCGCTCGGCGCTGCCGTTTGTCGGCATCCCGATGGCTGCCGATTACGCGGACGCGAACCGGCTGCTGGCCGAAGGTCACATCGCCTATCTGCCGCTGGAAAACTTCGCGCCCCGTGCGCTGGCGCTGCTGAAACTGCGCGATGTTCTGGGCCTGCGATCCTGCATCAACACCACCTGCCGAGTGATGAACCCTGCGACGGCTGACGCGCAAGTTCAGGGCGTCTTCCACCCGCCCTACCTGACGCTTCAGGCCGAAGCATCCGCCCTGCTAGGGCAACCGCAACTGTCCGTCCTCAAGGGCGGCGGCGGCGAGTTCGAACGCAACCCGGCAAAACCGATCGCTCTGCACGGGTTACGTGACGGTCAGCTGTGGAACAGCACTGCGAAACCGATTCTGGACGTCCATAAGCGGCTGTCCGAAACCGACACCCCGCACGAGGCCGTATACCTGACCAAATTCTGGGAAGGCACCCATGCCGATCCCTACGCCGAAGCGATCGTGTTGGGCACTGCCGCTGTTGCATTGGAAACAGTCGGTGCCGCTGCCGACGGCGAAGGTCTTGCACTGGCACAAGACCTGTGGGCAAAACGCGCGGCAACCGTAGCGGCCTGACTTTTACGATCACTGGAGTGACGCCATGAAATCCTTTCCCATGTTCCTGACGATGGCGGAGCGCCGCGTAGTGATTGTGGGCGGGGACGAGCAGGCCGCTCAGAAGTCCCGTCTGATCCTGAAAACCGAGGCCGAGATTGTTCTCGCCGCGCCAGAGCTAGAGCCGGAACTGGCCGCGCTGGTGGCCGACGGCCGTGCCAGCCACTACGATGGCCCCATCACGCCGGATCTGTTCCGCGGCGCTGCTCTGGTCTTTATCGGCTCGGGCTGTCCGGGCATCGACGCCAGCATCCACGCCATCGCCAAAGAGGCGGGCGTTGTGGTGAATGTGGTGGACCAACCACATCTGTGCGACGCGACCACGCCATCACTGGTGGACCGTGATCCGGTCGTCGTCGCCATCGGGACCGAAGGCACGGCTCCGGTTCTAGGGCGTCAGATCAAGACCCAAATCGAAACCATGCTCGACCCGCGCCTTGGCGGCTTTGCCGCGCTGGCGGGGCGTCTGCGCGATGCCGTTGCCTTCCGCGTCCCCAAAGAGGCGCGGCGCGAATTCTGGCGCCGGACCTTTAGCGGCGCGGCGTGGGACAAGCACCGCTCAGGCGCCGAGCGTGAAGCGGCCCAAATGCTGAAGGCCGAGATCGAGGCTGGCGGTATTCCTGAACCAACCGTGGGGAGCATCGCGCTCGTTGGTGCTGGTCCGGGAGCGCGAGATCTGCTGACGATGCGCGCCGTGGCTCGTCTGCAAGAAGCCGACATCATTTACTATGACCGTTTGGTCGACCCCGAAGTTCTGGAACTGGCCCGCCGCGATTCCGAACGCGTTTTTGTCGGCAAAGAGGTTGGCGCGCACAGCTGGCCGCAGGACAAGATCAACCAAGTCATCGTCGCCAGCGCCAAGCAGGGTAAGAAAGTGGTTCGTCTGAAATCCGGCGATCCTTCGCTCTTTGGACGCAGTACCGAAGAAATGGCTGCAGCTGAAACCGCAGGTATCGAGGTCGAGATCGTGCCCGGCGTGACCTCGGCCAGTGCAGCGGCGGCATCAATCAACCGCGCTCTGACCGAACGTGGACAAACGGACCATGTCGTCTTCTCCACCGGCACCTGCCGTCCCGGCGCGCCGAACCCTGATTGGGGGCGCATGCTGAACGAAGGCGCGACCCTCGCACTCTACATGGCAGTCGCCCGCGCAGACGAGATCGCAGAAACTTTGGTACGGAACGGGGCCCCAGTCGATTGCACGGTCGAGATTGTGACCCGTGCCAGCCATTCTGACGAGAAAATCTGGAAAACCACCTTGGGAGATCTGGCCCGCACTGTGGCCGAGGATGGCGTCGAAAACCCAGCGATCATCATGGTTCGCCGCCCGAAACTCACCGCGCCTGCGTTCAGATGCGCCAAGGGTTGATCAGCCCTTCATCAACGCGTTGCGATCCACAAGGAACTTCTCTGAAAGCGGCAGGCTAGCTGCCCCAAGCGCCCGGGCATCGCTGCCGATTGTGCCTATACGAATATCTGGCAGTTCGATGCCTGCGGTATTGAGCAGGGCAGCTTTGCTTTTCGTACGCTGAACCAAAGCACTTCGTACGGTTTCCGGCATCCAACCGTCGATCATCACACAGCCGAAATCGATCAAAGACGCCGCCGAAGCAATCGCATAGGCCAGACCTTGGCTTGCCTCTTCGATCCAGTGGTCAATGATCTCGGTCGGGGCATCCCAGTTTTTCGGAGAGGACCAGATCGCGTCGGCGGACAGTCCGTTCTTGATCATGGCATCTTCAACGCAGGACAAAGATGCAACGTCAACGAGTTGCGTCAGCTTGTTGCCATTGAAACCGATCGGAACCGAGCCGACCGCTCCGGCATTGCCGGTCTTGCCCGTGTAAACCGTGTTATCCAGCACGAGACCACCGCCAATGAAGAATCCGATAAAGAAATAGAGAAAGTCATGGGGGCGTCCTTCGGTCTCCCCAAAAACGACTTCTGCGCTACATGCCGCCGACGCATCATTCTGCAAGAACACAGGGAAGTCGCAGCGCTCTTCTATTTCTGCACGAATATCGCGGGTCCGCCAGTCGTCCATTTCCTCGTCATCAAGGCCGAGCGTCTTTGCCCAATCCCACAGGCGAAAAGGAACCGCGATGCCCATCCCCGCAACTCGGCCACGTTCTTCTTCGGACAACTCCGCCAAAAGCTGGGAGACCCCATGACGGGCAAACATCACAACGCCATCGGGGCTCGGGAACCGATGAGTGAGTTGAACGCGATTGCGAATGACTCCCAGAAAATCGGTTAATACCAATTCGAGACTCCGGCGCCCCACCTTGAGCCCCAGAAAGAATGCGCCAGTCGGACGAAGCTCAATCGGAACGGATGGCTGGCCGACACGGCCTCGGATCGGCTCTCCTTTGGCAAGTAAACCGTCTGCTTCGAGGGACCGCATGATGACGGAAACCGTTTGAGCAGATAGCCCAGTCAGTCTGGCGATTTCTGCTTTGGCCAGAGGACCTTGCTGGCGAATGAGGGTCAGAACCAAACGCTCGTTGTGGGCACGTACACCTGTTTGGTTGGAGCCGCGCACCCGCGATACCGTCTTATTGCTAGTGGCGTCGATTGTCGGACCGTTCATTCTATCCCCCTCAGACGCCTCTCGTACGCCGCCTGCTCATCGGTAACAAGCTTGTAAATGCGAAGCGATCTGTCAATACTAAATCAACTTGATTTATTTATTGACGAATGAATGTGAATCAGTTTTCTTTGCGCCAAGAGAGGCCGAAATGCCGATCCGTCGACCGAGAGGACGGTCGAGATTTACTTGGGAGGAAGACCTATGAAGACCATCAAGACAGCACTTTTGACTGGTGCAGCCATCGCCGTTTCCATGGCAGCAGCCCCCGCAATGGCAGCGGGCCACGAAGTTGGCGCATGCCTGATCACCAAAACTGACACCAACCCGTTCTTCGTGAAAATGAAGGAAGGCGCGGTTGCTGGTGCAGAAGCCAACGGCATCAACCTGCAAACATTTGCCGGCAAGATTGATGGCGACGTCGAAAGCCAGGTCTCTGCTGTTGAAACCTGCATCGCATCGGGTGCCAAGGGCATCCTGATCACCCCTACCGACAGCCGCGCTCTGGCACCTGTTGTGACCCAAGCGCGTGAGAACGGTTTGCTGGTTATCGCACTGGACACCCCGTTCGAGCCCGCAGACACCGCGGATGCGACCTTTGCCACCGATAACTTCAAAGCTGGCGAGATGATCGGTCAGTGGGCCAAGGCCAAGATGGGTGACGACGCAGCGAACGCGAAGATCGCAATGCTCGACCTGAACCCCTCGGAAATCTCGGTTGACTACCTGCGTAACCAAGGCTTCCTGCAGGGCTTTGGTGTCGACATCAAAAACCCCACCGACATCGGTGACGAAGACGATCCGCGTATCGTTGGCAACGACGTAACCAACGGTAACGAAGAAGGCGGCCGTACCGCGATGGAGAACCTTCTGCAGAAGGATCCCGAGGTGAACGTTGTCTATACCATTAACGAACCCGCAGCAGCTGGTGCCTATGAAGCGCTGAAGTCCATGGGCCGCGAGAACGACGTTCTGATCGTATCAGTCGACGGCGGCTGCCCCGGTGTCCAGAACATCGCAGACGGCGTCATCGGCGCAACCTCGATGCAGTTCCCGCTGCTGATGGCGTCCAAAGGCATCGAAGCGATCAAGCAGTTCGCTGAAACCGGAGAGAAGCCCCAGAACACCGAAGGTCTGGACTTCTACAACACCGGCGTCGAGCTGATCACCGACGAGCCTGTAGACGGCATCGAAAGCCTGTCCTCGGAAGAGGGTCTGGGCAAGTGCTGGGGCTAATTAACGGGTAACCGCCATTCCGGGGGGCGGATATTCCGCCCCCCGATTTGTTTGTAAATTTCTCTCCCAACACACCATCCAACCAAAGCTGTACAGACTGGCAGCGAAGGAGGAGCCGCATGAGCGACGAGAGCCAATCCCGGCCGCGAGGTCAGGATTTTGAATCATCCCTCGACAAGAGCGACAAAACCGTCGCCGCGTTCGAGCACACCAGCAAAGGCGTGATGGACCACATCCAGAAAGCGCTGCACGGCAACCCGACTCTGGTCCCCGTGATTGTTCTGGTGATGTCTGTCATTGTCTTTGGCTTTATCGCCGGTGACCGCTTCTTTTCGGCCTTCAACCTGACACTAATCATGCAGCAGGTGTCTATCATCGGCCTGTTGGCAGCAGCGCAGTCGCTGATCATTCTGACCGCAGGCATCGACCTGTCGGTGGCCGCGATCATGGTGCTGATGAGTGTTGTGATGGGCAATCTGGCCGTGTCGTTCGGCGTGCCGACCTTCTTTGCTCTGATCATCGGCTTTGCTGGTGGCGGCGCGGCCGGTTTCCTGAACGGCCTGATGGTCACCCGCCTAAAGCTGCCCCCGTTCATCGTGACCTTGGGCACTTGGAACATCTTTTACGCCTTGAACCTGTGGCTGTCGGGCGCGCAATCGATCCGCAGTCAGGACATCGATGCAAACGCGGGCGCGCTGAAGTTCTTTGGCGAGGCGTTCAACATCGGCTCGGCGCGGATCACCTTTGGGTCCATCCTGATGATCGTCGTCTTCTTTGCTCTTTGGTTCCTACTGAACAAAACAGCCTGGGGCCGCCACGTCTACGCCATCGGCGATGACAAAGAGGCCGCTGAACTGGCTGGCATCCGCACCGACCGCACTCTGACCCAAGTCTACATGCTGGCAGGCGTCGTCTGCGCCATCGCCGCCTGGAGCAGCGTGGGCCGCATCGGCTCGATTAGCCCCCAAGCGTTCTACGAGGGCAACCTGCAGTCCATTACCGCGGTTGTGATTGGGGGCATCTCTCTGTTCGGTGGTCGCGGTTCGATCCTTGGCGCTCTGTTTGGCGCGCTGATCGTGGGCGTGTTCCAGTCGGGCCTGAAGCTGGCCGGTGTGGACGTGCTCTGGCAAGTGTTTGCAGTGGGTTGGCTGATCATTCTCGCTGTTTCGATTGACCAATGGATCCGGAAGGTGTCGGCATGATGACCCAAGAACCCATTCTCAAAGCCCGTGGTCTGGTAAAGCGCTACGGCAAAGTCACCGCCCTGAACCAAGCCGATTTCGATCTGTACCCCGGCGAGATCCTCGCTGTGATTGGCGACAACGGTGCGGGCAAGTCGAGCTTGATCAAAGCCATCTCGGGCGCCGTAATCCCCGACGAAGGCGAGATCACTCTCGAAGGCAAAAAGATCCAGTTCCAATCGCCGCTCGAAGCGCGGGAATCTGGCATCGAGACCGTGTACCAGACGCTGGCGCTGTCCCCTGCCCTATCGATCACCGACAACATGTTCGTGGGCCGTGAACTGCGCAAACCCGGCTTCGCTGGGAATGTTCTGCGGATGCTGGATCACAAGGCGATGGAAGCCTTTGCCCGCGAGAAGCTGAACGAGCTGGGTCTGATGACCATCCAGAACATCAACCAAGCGGTCGAAACCCTGTCCGGTGGTCAGCGCCAAGGTGTTGCCGTGGCCCGCGCGGCTGCGTTCGGCTCCAAGGTGATCATCCTTGACGAACCGACCGCTGCGCTAGGGGTCAAGGAAAGCCGCAAGGTTCTGGAACTGATCCAGGACGTCCGGTCGCGCGGTATCCCGATTGTCCTGATCAGCCACAACATGCCGCACGTGTTCGAGGTCGCAGACCGCATCCACGTGCACCGCTTGGGCCGTCGTCTCTGCACGATCAACCCCAAGGACTACACCATGTCCGACGCGGTGGCGTTTATGACGGGCGCAGCCGAGCCGCCCGCCGAAGCGGCCTAACCTCTCCCAGCAAAGGGCACGCCTCCCCCTTTTTGTCCTTTGCTTAATGCGCGGGTTGGTTCTGAACCAGCCCGCGCTTTTTTGTGCCCTGCGTCTGTGCCGCGCTTGCAGCATCAATGGGACCGCGTTACCCCGATAGAAAATTTCGATGACGCCCCCTCAGATATCGGAGAGCATTCATGACCGCTGACCGTCTCGGCTTTGCCGTCTCTCTCGCCCGCAAGGCTGGCGCTTTGGCCCAGTCCATGCGCGATCAGGCCGGAGGGCTGGACTACACGATCAAAGCCCCCGAAGACTACGCCACCGACGCCGATTACGCGGTCGAGGCTCTGATCCGCCAGCGCATCGCGGAAACTTATCCCGAGGATGGCGTTCTTGGCGAAGAAGACGGCCTGCAAGGCCGCGTGAACGGCTGCTGGATCGTGGACCCCATTGACGGCACCATCAACTTCAGCCGCGGCATGGACGATTGGGGTATTTCCATCGGCTACTTCAACGGGACAGAATTCGAGCTGGGGGTCATTTTCGCCCCCGACAAAAACCTGATGGCCAGCGGTCAAGCCGGACGTGGAGCCTTTGTGAATGGCAAGCCCGTGACATTCGGCCAAGGTCATCCCAGCCAGACAAAGCTTATCTCTATCGGCTATTCCGACCGACAGCCCATGCAGGAGTACACCGACCGGATCGCCCGCATCCGCGCGGCCGGGATGGACCACCGCCGCCACGGCGCGGCGACTATCGGTTTCCTCGGTGTGCTTTCGGGCTGGTTTGACGCCTACTACGAGCGTGCCCTGAACATTTGGGACGCGGCTGCTGGTCTGGCGATGATCAAGGCAGCTGGCGGTGTGGTGGAGCATGGCCCCTTTGACACCTTCGTGAAAGAACCGACACGAGTGCTGGCCCACAACGGCCGCATCCCCGAGGTCGGTCGGATCGTGGACCCAGCCCAAACGCAGGCTGCCGAATAACGAAAACGCCACCCCATCACAGGGCGGCGTTTCCTATTTCAGAACCTCATTGAGATCACGCAGTCTTTTTCTTGCGCCCCGTAGCCTGGCGCACGATCACGTAGAAGGCAGGCACCATGAAGACGCCGATAAACGTCGCCGTGGCCATACCCCCCAGCACACCGATGCCGATGGCGTTCTGGGCCGCAGCGCCCGCACCGCTCGCAGTCGCAAGGGGCACAACCCCCAGCATGAACGCGAGCGAGGTCATGAGAATCGGGCGCAGACGCAGGCGTGCGGCCTCCATCGTGGCTTCGATCAGCTCTTTGCCCTGCGCTTCCAGATCTTTGGCAAATTCGACGATCAGAATGGCGTTCTTGGCCGCCAAGCCGATGGTCGTCAGAATGCCCACCTTGAAGTACACATCGTTTGACTGGCCGAACAGATAGGCAGCCGCAAGAGCGCCGAGGACACCCACCGGCACCGCCAGCATCACCGAAAACGGAACCGTCCAGCTTTCGTAGAGCGCGGCGAGACACAGGAACACAACAAGAACCGCAAGCGCATAGAGATAGGGCGCTTGGTCGCCAGATTGGCGTTCCTGATAGCTGATACCTGTCCACTCGACGCCGTATCCGCCGTCAATCGTGGTCGCCAGTTCTTCCATCGCGTCCATGGCCGCACCGGACGAGGCGCCATCGCTATTACTGCCCGAAATCTCGATCGCATCCGCACCCGAGTGGCGGGACAGCTTTGGCTGAACCGAGACCCATTCCGTGGTCACGAAGCTCGAAAATGGCACCATCTCGTTCGAGTCGTTGCGGACATACCAGCTTTCGATGTCCTCGGGCTGCATCCGGTGTTCGGGCGCGGCCTGTACGATCACGGGACGCAGGTTACCTTGCAACACAAAATCGTTCACTTCGGACCCGCTGAACACTACCGACAGCATCGAGTTCACGTCAGACAGCGACACACCAAAAGCGTCGATCTTCTGCTGGTCGATGTTGATCCGAAGGGCGCTTTCGGCATCCACGCCAGACACACGCACGTTGGTCAGACGCGAGTCCTCACCGGCCTTTTCCACCAGTTCGTTCGCGGCTTCGATCAGGGAGTCGTATCCGTTGCCCCCATTGTCCACAAGGTACATCGAGAAACCGTTGGTATTGCCCATCCCAGGGATGGCCGGCGGCTGCATAAAGAAGATCTGGCCCGCACGGTGCGCCCCAAAGCGCATGTTGGCACGAGTGGCCAAGGCACCCGCTGCGGCCTCCGCCGCGGTCCGGTCGTCAAAGTCGTGCAGCTTAATGAACAGCATCGCATTGTTCTGACCCGAGCCACCAAATCCGAAACCAAGCGCCGCGAACACGCTGTCCACCGTCTCGGTTTCTTCGTTCAGCAGGTAATCCTCGATTTCTTCGACGACAGACAGGGTTTGCTGGGTGGTCGAACCTTCGGTCAACTGCACCATGGTCATCAGCATACCCTGATCTTCGGTCGGCAAGAAGGACGAGGACAGGCGCTCATAGATCTGCCATGCGCCAACACCGATCCCGACCAGAACCAGCAGCATGATGATAGGTTTGCGCAGGATGCGGCCCACGGTCCGTTCATAGCCACGGTTAAAGCGATCGAAGTTGCGGTTAAACCAACGAGCGGGGGCAATCCCCTCTCCGTGGCTGCGCTTCAGGATGCTGGCACAGAGCGCGGGCGTCAGGACCAGCGCCACGATCGCAGAGAGAACCATCGCGGTGATGATCGTGACCGAGAACTGTCGGTAGATTACACCGGTCGACCCACCAAAGAACGCCATCGGCAGGAACACAGCCGACAGCACCAAGGCAATACCGATCAGCGCGCCGGTAATCTGGCCCATGCTACGCTCGGTGGCGGGCATCGGTTCCAGATTGTCTTCGTCCATCACGCGTTCGACGTTCTCCACCACCACGATAGCGTCATCCACCAACAGGCCAATGGCCAGAACCATCGCGAACATGGTCAGTGTGTTGATCGAATACCCCAGCGCCGCGAGCATCGCGAAGGTCCCCAGCAGGACCACAGGCACCGCAATGATCGGGATGATCGTCGCGCGCCAGTTTTGCAGGAAGACAAGGATCACGAGGAACACCAGAACGACCGCTTCGATCAGGGTGTGGTAGACCTTTTCAATCGACAGCTCGACAAAGGGCGAGGTGTCGTAGGCGTATCGGATTTCAACGCCCTCGGGCAGAGCGGGTTCGAGGCTGGTCAGCACCTCGCGCACGGCTTCGGCGGTGTCCACCGCGTTCGCACCTGTCGCAAGGTTCACACCGAAACCGGCCGCATTCAGACCGCTGAAGCGGCTGTCGCCCCCATAGCTTTCCTGACCGACTTCGATTTCCGCTACGTCGCCAAGGTAAACGGCGCTGCCGTCCTGTTCACTCTTCAGCAAGATGCTTTCGAACTCTTCGACACTGGTCAGCTGGCTTTGCGCGGTGATGGTCGCTGTAAACTGCTGGCCTTGGACCGTGGGCTGGCTGCCCAGGTTGCCAACAGACACCGTGGTATTCTGCGCCTCAACCGCGCTGGTGATATCTGCCGGGGTCAACTGGTACTGCACCAACTTCAGCGGGTCGAGCCAGATGCGCATGGCATAGCCAGAGCCAAAGGTATTGATGCCGCCGACGCCCTCGGTTCGCTGGACCGGACCTTCGATGGTTTGGTCCAGAATATCGCCAAGCTGTACAGGGTTGTAGCTGCCATCGACAGAAACGAGCGCCCCCACCATCAGGATCGAACTGGTCGACCGGCGCACAGTGACACCCGCTTGCTGTACGCGCTCGGGTAATTGGGATTCAACCTGACGGACCTTGGTCTGTACTTCGTTCTGGGCATCGATCCCTTCGACACTTTCGTCAAAGGTCAGTGTGATGCTGCTAGAGCCTTCGCTGGAATCCGAGACCATGTAGAGCAAGCCATCAAGGCCGGTCATCGAATCTTCAATGGTAGAGGTGACAGAGTTCTGAACAGCTTCGGCAGTTGCGCCGGTATAAGTGGCGGAGACCCGGACGGTGGTCGGCGCGATGTCAGGATACTGGGAGACGGGCAACTGGGTTAGAGAAAATGCCCCTGCGAGCATTGTCACAATCGCCAGAACCCACGCAAAAACAGGACGGTGAATAAAGAAATCGACCAATGCGCTTACTCCGCTTCGGCGGGGGTGGCCGCATCAGAGACAACACCATTTTCGTCGATGGTCACAGCAACAGTTTCAATATCTGCACCAGCGCGCAGATTGCGCAGGCCGTCGACGATCAGCATGTCACCCTCGTCAATCCCGTCGGTGACGACCCACGCGTTCTGGTAGGTGCCTTCGGAGATGAGAGTCACTTGCTTGGCCTTGCCATCCGCAGCGACAAAGGCGGTCAGATCGCCGGTCGCACTCCGGTCTGTGGCGCCTTGGGGGACCAGAACAGCCTCGGTCTCGCCCACTGTCACCTGCGCCCGCAGGAACATACCGGGCATAATCAGCTGGTCGGGGTTGTCAAACTGCATCCGGAACTCGACGCCGCCAGTGGTCGAAGACACCAGCGTGCCGGGGCTGACCAGCGCACCTTTGCTGTCGTAGGATTGACCGTTCTCCAAAGTCAAAGACACATCCAGACGCTCTCCCATCATCAGTTGGCCTTCGGCAATGCGTTCACGGGTCTGCAGCAGACGCGCACTGGATTCGGTCAGGTCCACATAGATCGGGTCCATGCGGGTCAGGGTCGTCAGGGCGTCGGATTGGTTCGCCGTGACGAGCGCCCCGATCGAGAATTCCGAAACCTCTGGGATGCCCTGAATGGGTGCGCGGATTTCTGTGCGGTCCACGTTTAGCTGCGCGGTTTGCAGGGATGCTTCGGCAGCACGTTCGTCCGCTTCGGCTTGCATCAGGGCCACCTCGGCGCTTTCCACACTCTCGCGGGTCACTCCCACCCCGTCGAGTTTGCGGTAGCGATCCACAGTGGCCTGTGCCGATTGAACGCTGGCCTTGGCGCCGGCCAAGGACGCTTCGGCTGCGGCGAGTTCAGCGTCATAGGAGGCCGCTTCGATCCGGTACATCAGGTCGCCAACTTCCAGCGGCTGACCGGGGGTGTAGACGATCTCTTCGATCACACCTTCGACCCGAGGGCGAATGTCGGTTTGTTCAAAAGCAACAGCGCGTCCGGGCAACGTAACCTGATAAGGCACCATGGCCGAGGTCATTTCGATTACACCAACTTGCGTGGCCGAAGGGGCCCCGCCGGGCGCTTGCTGTGCCAGAGCAGAGGTCGCGCAGGTCAAAAGCACTGCAGCACCGAACGCTAGGTCACGAGCTCGAAAAAGGGAGGGGAGTGGGGTCATAAGGGGACTCGATCTCGGGTTATAGAAGTGAAATGGCGACGGAAATCGCGTTCATGTAATAAACGTTTAGGTATGTCTTTTTCTGTCGCTCTCCGATGCTGCAGTAGCAAAAATCACGGGAATGTCAGCGCAAACACGCACGCGAAGCGAAGTTTTCAGGCCCAATTCCACATCTGCGCAGGGTTTTATCCGCATTTCAGCAGAGAACCGGACCACAGTCTTTGCCTTAGCAGCACTTTCGCTCTAATGGGAGAAGATCAAGAGAAGCACGACCATGACAAAAATCCCGCCAAGCACCGAGTCCGCCTTCGATCGGCTGATGGCCGAAAAGACCCCCGCCGACAGCCGTCAGGCGCGGCAATTGGCACGACGCAAGATGATCACAGAGGCCGTGATGGCCGAGGGCACCATGCGGATCGAGGATCTGACTGACCGGTTTGGCATCAGCCTGATGACCGTCCACCGCGATCTGGACGAACTGGTGAGCCTTGGGCTGCTGCGCAAAACCCGCGGGATCGTCTCCGCTGCGCCGACCAACCTGATCGAATCCAGCGATATCTACCGCTCCTCCCGTCAGGTCGCCGAGAAACGTGCAATCGCGGCCAAGGCGATGGAGTTCATCGAACCCGGTCAGGCCGTCTTCCTCGACGATTCCACCACCGTCTGGCAGATGGTTGAATTGCTAGAGAGCAAGGCGCCGCTGACCGTACTGACCAATTCGCTGCTGATGATCAACGAGTTAAAAGAGGTTCGCGATATTGCCCTGATCGCTTTGGGCGGGCAGTTTTACAACTGGTGCAACGCCTTTATGGGCCGGATGACCCGCAGCCAGATCGCGCAGGTCCGTGCGGATACGGTGTTCGTATCAATGTCTGCGATTGCGAATGACGTGGTCTACCACCAGTCGCCCGAGATGGTCGAAACCAAGCGTGCGATGCTGGAATGCGCGGACAAGCGCATCCTCTTGGCGGACCACACAAAGTTCAACCATCGCGCGCTGCACAGCTTTGCGTCGCTGACCGAATTTGATGCAGTGATCGTAGACGACAACATCGCCCCCGAGGACCTGCGCCGCATGCAGGACAAGGGCATCAACGTCGCCATCGCAGAGGTGGGCAAGACCAAACCCAAGACCGTCCGGACGTTGGAATCCTCTGACGAGGAAGAATAAAAAGAGGGGGCCCGTCGGCCCCCTTGAGTGCACGGAAACCTGTGCGGTAACTCGTTAATCTACAATCGTCGCTTCCGTGGCGGCGCGCAGTTCGTCTTCGGTTACGCCCTCTGCACATTCCACGATCTTCAGGCCGCCTTCGACCACGTCCAGAACACCGAGGTTGGTGATAACGCGGTCCACAACGCCCTTGCCGGTTAGGGGCAGGGTGCAGGATTTCAGCAGCTTCGACTCGCCATGCTTGTTGGTGTGGTCCATGACCACGACCACGCGGCCCACGCCAGCCACCAGATCCATCGCGCCGCCCATGCCTTTGACCAGCTTGCCGGGGATCATCCAGTTCGCCAGATCACCGTTTTCAGCCACTTCCATGGCCCCCAGAATCGCTGCTGCGATCTTGCCGCCGCGGATCATGCCAAAGCTGGTGGAGCTGTCGAAATAGCTGGTTTCGGGCAGTTCGGTGATGGTCTGCTTGCCGGCGTTGATCAGGTCGGGGTCTTCGTCGCCCTCATACGGGAACGGGCCCATGCCGAGCATACCGTTTTCCGACTGCAGCATCACGTTGACGCCTTCGGGAATGAAGTTCGGAACCAGCGTCGGGATGCCGATGCCGAGATTCACATAGGTGCCGTCTTCCAACTCTTTTGCCGCGCGTGCGGCCATTTGATTGCGATCCCAGGGCATATCAGGCCTCCTTCTGACGCACGGTGCGCTGTTCGATCCGCTTCTCGTGTTCGCCTTGGATCAGGCGGTGCACATAGATGCCGGGCAGGTGGATGTGGTCGGGGTCAAGGCTGCCAGCGGGGACGATTTCCTCGACCTCCATGATGCAGACCTTGCCGCACATGGCTGCGGGCGGGTTGAAGTTGCGGGCGGTCTTGCGGAACACAGCATTGCCAGTCTCGTCGGCTTTCCACGCTTTGACGATGGAAATGTCGGCGAAAATGCCTTCTTCCATGATGTATTCTTCGCCGTTGAAGACCTTTACGTCTTTGCCTTCGGCAATCACGGTGCCCACGCCGGTCTTGGTATAGAAGCCGGGGATGCCCGCGCCGCCAGCGCGCATGCGCTCGGCCAAGGTGCCCTGCGGGTTGAACTCCAACTCCAGCTCACCGGACAGATACTGGCGCATGAATTCCGCGTTTTCGCCCACGTAGGACGACATCATCTTCTTGATCTGGCGGGTGTCCAGCAGTTTGCCCAAGCCAAAGCCATCCACACCGGCGTTGTTCGACGCAACGGTCAGACCTTTGACCCCGCTTTCCACGATCGCATCAATCAGCAGTTCGGGAATCCCGCACAGGCCAAAGCCCCCTGCCGCGATCAGCATG
>NZ_JBGFGN010000153.1:0-49202 GCF_041224595.1 Donghicola sp. XS_ASV15
CAAACCGCCAGCCGCTACATGATGGTCGAGGCATTCGCTCAGATCGACAACGAGGAGACAGACCCAATTCTCAGCATAAAAGCCGCCTGATCATGACCTCAGGCCACCCGACAAATTACACCACCTTGACGGACGTGACCACCGCAATCTCTGCGGTTCATGATTTTGCAGAAAAGCAAGGATATCCTGCCTTTCTTGTTTTCGCGAAGAAAACTATGGTCTTCGTAGGTGCTAAATCCTTTGCATTAGAAGATTTTTCTGTGAGAATAACAGAGCACCAGTTTCTGTGATATGTTGTTCAAAATCGGCCATTGGAAATGCCGTTAGAATAGTCGTTTGTAAATGAAGCGGAGGTTTCGGCGGCGCGTGGCGCTGCTGTGGCAACATTCGGGAGGTCATATTTAGATGCGCTTAGCACTGATTGAAGATGATGATCTTCATGCCGAGGTCGTGGGCCGTTGGATGGGGCGGGATGCTCGGGTCCAATTCAACCGCTTTCACACCGCCACAGAGTTCCTCTCATCCATGACAGAGTTGGGCAACAGTGTGCCTGATGTCGTCTTGGTCGACTATTACCTGAGTGATGGGACCGCAAACGAGTTTGTTCGTGACCTTCGGTCGCTTGGTGATGAACGCGCCGACATTGGGGTCGTACTGATTTCAGGCGTTGATATTGTGGAGTTCTCCAGAATCCTAGAGGGTCTGGACGTCGACGGTTTCGTGCTCAAGGACGATCTGTCCCGAGAGCGTTTGACCATGGTGGCGTCCTTGGCGATGCAATCGTCGAAGCGCCGACAAGAACTGTCCGCTCTCAAGAAATGATCATAGATTGATGGGGAGGGTCGCTTTGGTGCCGCCCTTCGCTGGAATCGCAAGGCCGTCCAAGGGGGTCTTGAAGGCCGTTTGGATCCAGTCTAGCGCGACATGGATGATTTTGTCCTGTTTGCGCGTGGCGTGGAAATAGGCCCAGACAGGGTGCTCTATCTGCTCAAACTCAGGTAAGTAGCGCAGACCGCGTTGGCGGATCGCATAATCCTCGACCAAGGCTGCGGCAAAGGGTGCCCTCTGGATGACTTCGGCGCAAAGAAGGCCGTCGTTCAGCATCATGTGCTCAACGCCCATCGCTTCTTTCAGCCGTGCGTGATGATCCTCCATCGTTCGGTTGCTTTCGAGCCGAATCCAAGATTGCAGTTTGCCTTGAAACGCAGAGCCGCACCAAACCGCAGAGCGTAAAGTGCCCACGCGCTTTTGAATCAGGTTACCTTCTTCCATCGGGGTCGTGGATAGGAAGATGTCTGTTTCACCAAAACCGAGGCTGGCGGGCCCAAAGCGCAATTTAAAGGTGATTGTCGGGATCGTCTCGAACAGATCGGACACCGCGCCCATCAGGCGCGACTGGCGGATCATGTCGTCGTAGTTGATGCGAACTTCTTTTGGAGCCGTTTCGGAATCCTCTTCCAGCTGGATCCGCTCAAGCTCTGCATTCGTCGTTTCCGCCAAAGAAGCAAGAGACTCTGCGAACTGGGTAGGCTTCCACTTTTGTCCGTCCTTGACGAAAAGCTGAATTCCCAATTCATCCGAAAGCCCATGGATGCGCCGCGATACTGTTGCGACGTTGGTTTTAAGAGCTTGCGCAGCACCGGACATTGTTCCGTAGCGTTTGAGTGCCAGACAATATTTCAGATCGTCCCAGTTATGCATGAATCTCATTCGTTTCTGCGGGCATCACGCCAGCTTTCCAACAGGGACGCCAACAAGGCAAAGATCGCAAAATACAGGTTTGGGAGATTTCACGTTAGTTCACCCAGTTGCAGTCTGTAAACTCTTTCCCGTCTTCGGGGTGAAGATGTGTCAGTACGCAGCCAGGAGTGTAGACAATGCACGGAGCATCGACTTGCATCTCGCTGGCTGAAAGGACTTAGTATCCGCAACGCGTTTAGCACCCGAGGAGAGCCTATGAGCAGCCCGTCTTTCACCCCCGAAATCGAGGTCAAAGTACTGGATGCTCGGTTAAATGAATGGGGATTGCCCACATACCAGAGCGACATGGCCGCCGCGATCGACCTACACGCATGTATCGAAGCCCCGATGGAGATTGCCCCGCAGGAAAAGGCCGTTTTGATACCCTCTGGCCTGGCGCTGTATATGAACAATCCGCATGTGGCGGCGGTGATCTTGCCGCGCTCCGGCATGGGCCACAAGCATGGCTTGGTGCTGGGAAATGGCACAGGTCTGATCGACCCTGATTACACCGCGCAGATTTTCGTCAGCGTCTGGAACCGGAACCCCTCGGGCGATCCGATCACGATTAATCCCGGCGAGCGGATTGCGCAGATGATGTTCTTGCCGGTCATTCGCCCTAACTTGTCCGTGGTCGAGGAATTCTCGGGCGAGACCGCGCGGGGCGGCGGCGGTTTCGGCTCGACCGGATCGAAGTAAGGGGCTGACATGCTACTGTTTTTAGCGATGGCGGGCGCGCTCTGGGGGATCGGTGCGCTGATGAAGACTCCGAAATCTGCGCGATGGGGGATGATCCTGATCCTGTATGTGGCTGTCTTGGGCGCCCATCTGGTCTTGCCTGACGGCGCGCCCCTGCGATTGTCGCTCGGCGGCAGCATTGAGCCTTGGCTGATCGTTGGCGCGCTGCTGGGTCTGGCGCTGGGCTACCGTTTCGGCTTGCGCGCCATCCGCGCCAAGGTCGCCGAGAGAGATGCACCTGCGGTGGATGAGGCCCCGAAGCAGACGTTTGAACCAGTTGAGCTAGAGCGTTACGCCCGCCACATCGTCCTGCGCGAAATCGGTGGGCCGGGGCAAAAGGCGCTGAAGCAGTCCAAGGTTCTGGTCGTTGGGGCAGGGGGTTTGGGCAGTCCGGTGCTGCTCTACTTGGCGGCCTCTGGCGTCGGGACTATCGGCGTCATCGACGAGGATGTGGTGGATAACGGCAACCTGCAGCGGCAGGTGATCCATGCGGATGCGGACATTGGCCGGCCCAAGGTGTTCAGCGCTCAGGACCACATGCTGGCTCTGAACCCCTTCCTGACAGTCAAGCCGTACAACCGCCGCCTGACCGAAGACGAGGCTGAAGAGTTGATCGGCGAATACGATCTGGTGCTCGACGGGACAGACAATTTCGAAACCCGCTATCTGGTGAACCGGATCTGCGTGAAGCTTGGTAAACCTTTGGTGTCCGGCGCTCTGACCCAGTGGGAAGGGCAGCTCAGCCTCTTTGATCCGGCGAACGGGACCCCATGTTACCAGTGTATCTTCCCCGAGGCGCCCGCGCCGCATCTGGCGCCGCCCTGTGCGCTCGCTGGTGTGGCTGGACCATTGCCGGGGATTATTGGGACGATGATGGCGAATGAGGCTGTCAAAGCGATCACCGGCGCGGGTCAGACCCTGCGCGGACGTATGGTGATCCATGACGCCCTGTACGCCGAGACCCGCAGCATTACCCTGCAGCCACGGGGCGATTGCCCTGTCTGCGGACAGCACAAGGATTGAACTATGACTGATGCATTGATGCAGCCTTGGGATGGCCCCTACGGTCTGCCCCGCTTCGAAGCCATTTCCGACGACGATTTTGCCCCCGCCTTCGCGGCCGCTCTGGCCGAGCACAAGGCCGAGATCGACGCCATTGCGGACAACCCCGAAGCGCCCACCTTTGCCAACACTGTGCTGGCGCTCGAAGGGTCGGGCTTTGCGCTCGATCGGGTTCTGTCGGTTTTTTACAACTTGGCGGGCAGCGACTCGAACGACGCGCGCCAAGCGCTGCAGCGGGATTTCGCGCCGCAATTGTCCGCCCACTACAGTGACATCAACAATAACCGTGCCCTGTTTGATCGTGTCGAAACCCTGTGGGCACAGCGCGACGAATTGGGTCTGGACGAGCAGGACGCGCGGCTTTTGTATCTGACCCGCCGTGGTTTTGTGCGCTCTGGTGCGGCGCTGACTGGCAAACAGGCCGACCGTATGCGTGAGGTTATGTCGCGACTGTCGTCTCTGGGCACGCAATTCACCCAGAACTTGCTGAAAGATGAATCTAGCTGGCAGATGGAACTGGCCGAGGATCAGCTGGACGGTCTGCCGGACTTCCTGATTTCTGCAGCGCGCCGCGCTGGCAATGGCAAGCCGGTCATCACCTTGTCGCGGTCCCTGATTGTGCCGTTCCTGCAGTTCTGTCCCGATCGCGCGCTGCGTGAAAAAGCCTACACCGCGTGGGCTGCCCGCGGTGCGAATGGCGGCGAGACCGACAACCGCGGCATCGCGACCGAGACCCTGAAACTGCGCGAAGAGCGTGCCAAACTGCTGGGCTATGACAACTTCGCGGCCTTTAAGTTGGAAACCGAGATGGCTGGCTCGCCCGAACGGGTCGAGGAGTTGCTGATGCAGGTCTGGACCCCGGCCAAGGCGCAGGCCGATGCGGATGCTGCCAAGCTGACCCAGATGATGCGCGAGGACGGCATCAACGGGGAGCTGCAGGCATGGGATTGGCGCTACTATTCAGAAAAGCGCCGCCAAGCCGAGCATGATCTCGATGAAGCCAAGCTGAAGCCCTACTTCCAACTGGATAAAATGATCGAAGCGGCCTTTGACTGCTCGACCCGCCTGTTCGGTCTGCAGTTCGAGCCTCTAGACGTCCCGCTCTACCACATTGATGCCCGCGCATGGCGCGTCACCCGCGATGGTCAGCACGTGGCGGTGTTCATCGGTGACTACTTCGCCCGTCCTTCCAAGCGGTCCGGCGCATGGTGCAGCGCGTTCCAATCCCAAGCTGGCTGGCCCGAAGCGCAGGCCCCGATCGTCGTGAACGTCTGCAACTTTGCGCAACCGGACGAAGGGCAGCCCGCGCTTCTCTCGTATGACGACGCGCGTACCCTGTTCCATGAATTCGGCCACGCCCTGCACCAAATGCTGTCGGATGTGCGTTATAGTTCCATGTCCGGTACCTCGGTCGCGCGGGACTTTGTCGAACTGCCGAGCCAGCTATACGAGCACTGGCTTGAGGTCCCCGAAGTGCTGGCGAAATTCGCAGTCCATGCGGAAACCGGAGAGCCTATGCCGCAGGCGATGGCTGATGCGGTTCTTGGTGCTGCGACCTATGACATGGGCTTCCAGACCGTCGAATACCTGGGCTCGGCGCTTGTCGATCTGGCCTTCCATCGTGGTGCTGCGCCAGAAGATGCGATGGCCAAGCAGGCAGAGGTTCTGGCGGGCATCGACATGCCAAAAGCTATCGGGATGCGCCACGCGACGCCCCAGTTCGCCCACGTATTTTCGGGTGACGGTTATTCCAGCGGCTACTACAGCTACATGTGGTCCGAGGTCATGGACGCCGATGCGTTCGATGCGTTCAAAGAGGCTGGCGGCGCATTCGACGAAAAGACCGCCGACAGCCTGAAGTCCAACATCCTATCCATGGGTGGATCGAAACCGGCCGAAGATCTCTACACCGCATTCCGTGGCCGCATGCCCGGTGTCGATGCGCTGCTGCGCGGACGCGGGCTGGTCGCCTGATCCGCTGAACCAAAAAAGCCCCCGCAAATCGCGGGGGCTTTCATTTGTCCGAAGGAACCGGACTTAGATTTTCTGGTCGTACTCGCCGACCGCAGGCTCGGTGCGGATCACGTCGTCGATCTCTTTGAAGATCGCGCGCAGTTCCTCGTCGCTTTCCGAGCTTTCGCAAACCACAACCAGGTTCGGGGTGTTCGACGAAGCGCGCACCAGACCCCAGCTGCCGTTTTCCAAAATGACGCGGGCGCCGTTCACGGTGACAACCTCTTTGACAGCTTTGCCAGCAAAGGTGTCGCCTGCATCTGCCTTGGCAACCAGCTTCTCGACGATTCGATCCAGTACGTCGTACTTTTCAGTATCGGCGCAGTAGGGCGACATGGTCGGGGTCGAGTAGGTCTTGGGCAGAGCCTTGCGCAGGTCCGACATGGACATGTCGGGGTTGCGGTCCATCAGTTTGCAGATCTCGACCGCGACGCGCATGCCGCAATCGTAGCCGCGACCCACAGGCTCGGCCAGGAAGTAGTGGCCAGACTTTTCAAAGCCTGCCAGAGCGCCGATTTCCTTGACGCGGCGCTTCATGTGGCTGTGGCCTGTCTTCCAGTAGTCGGCTTTTACGCCACGTTCCTGAAGTTCAGGATCCGACGCGAACAGGCCGGTGGATTTCACGTCCGCCACAAAGGTCGAGTTGGGGTACAGCTTCGACAGGTCGCGGGCCATGATCACGCCGACCTTGTCTGCGAAAATCTCTTCGCCTTCGTCATCGACAACGCCGCAGCGGTCGCCGTCACCGTCAAAACCCAGCGCGATGTCTGCCCCCGACGCTTTCAGCGTGTCGGACATGTCGTGCAGCATTTCCATGGCTTCGGGGTTCGGATTGTAGTTCGGGAAGGTGTAGTCCAACTCGTTGTGCGAGGGAACGACTTCTACGCCGATACGCTCCAGAATCTCGGGTGCCAGAGCCGACGC
Organism: Donghicola sp. XS_ASV15; assembly: GCF_041224595.1. NCBI lineage: Bacteria > Pseudomonadati > Pseudomonadota > Alphaproteobacteria > Rhodobacterales > Roseobacteraceae > Donghicola > Donghicola sp. XS_ASV15. The sequence continues at coordinate 6,478 of NZ_JBGFGN010000153.1, forward strand.
GGTGCCGTTGCCGGTCGCGCAGACGACTTTGAGAGGGCGGGACATTTTGAAGTCACCGATCAGGTCTTGGATGTAGGCTTCCTTGACGCCCTCGACCAGTTCGTACGAACCGCCTTCGTGGGCTTCACCCAGACCACCCAGAACGATGTCGCGCAGTTCGCCCATCTCGTCGGGGCCGTGGGTCAGCGGGCGGTCAAAGCCCATCTTCACACCGGTCCAACCGTTGGGGTTGTGCGATGCGGTGACCATGGCCACAGCGGGCACGTCAAGATGGAACTGGCTGAAGTAGGCCATGGGGGACAGGGCGGGGCCGATGTCCTTGACCTGAATACCGGCCTGCATCAGGCCGAGGATCAGCGCGTTTTTGATCGCTAGCGAGTAGTCGCGATAGTCATTGCCGACCGCGATCACGGGCTCGATCCCGCGCTTGCGCATCTGGGTACCAAGGCCCAGACCCAGAGCGGTCATGCCGGGTAGGTTGATTTCCTCGGGGTATTTCCAGCGGGCGTCGTATTCGCGAAAGCCGGTGGGCTTGATCATCGGACGCAGCAAGAAATCCCAAGTGTTGGGTGTTACGTCGGCAATCGGCTTGGTCATATGAAAAACACTCTTTTCTGTAGTTCAAAATTGGAGCAGGAACGCACTCGTTACTTTGCACTAGTAATTAGCGCTCGAATCTAATCTGCAACCCTCTTTTACCCCTAGCTTGTGACTTGTTCACGAAGGATCGACGCTGTGAGCGAGATCATGAGGTAAATTCCGGCAAAAATCAAAAAACTGACCACAGTGTTCTCGAATGCCTTGGGGTATGTCGCCTGATCTGGCACCACAGGTTCTACGCCGCGGGACAGATAGCGGGTCTGACGGCTGGCTTCGATCTGGGCAGCCTCTAGGTTCTGGAGAGCAGATTGTAAGAGCAGGTCACGAGTTGCGACGTCGGCTTGGGCCAGCGAAATCTTGGCAGAAATCGCGGCCAGAGAGTCCTCTCCTTGGGTCGCTTCGTTCATGCGAGTCTCCAGTTGAGCGATCGCAGATTGCAGGCGGCGAATGTCACCTTGAACGCCGTCGACACGGCTTTGGTTCGGCCGCGCGTTGTCGAGCAAGGCCTGAAGCTGCAATTGCTTTTCTTGCAGTTCGATTTGGCGCTGGGTGATTTGCTGTCGGAGCGCGCCGATGACGCCCTCGGGATCGACGATTGCCGCCTCTTGCTGGAGTGCGACCAAGGCTTCTTGCGCTTCGCGGCGCAGACGCTCGGCCTCGGCCAAGGATTTGCGCGACTCGCTCAACTGGTCCTCGCGTTTGCGCAGGGTCTGGCTATCGACGCGTTCTTCGGCGTAGCGGATCAGCGCATCCGAAAAGGCTTTGCTGGCTTCAGGCGCGACGGCGATCACCTCGAGGCCCATGACGCCTTCGGTCGGGTCGTATCCGATCTGCACTTTGCGCTTGTAGAGCTTGTAGGCTTCCTCGTTTGTAGCATCAGGCGATAGACGCAAAATCGGATCAATCCAGTCCTGCTGGAAATGCGCTTTGAAGCCGAGTTCTTCGTTCAGGCGCAGCATTGCCTCGCGGGATTGCAGGTAGCGCTGGATCGCGACGGCCTCTTGGTTGGTGTTCATCTGCGACGGAAGCAGACCCCCTAGGCCGCCCGCGCCACTGGACTGGTCCGAGGTTTGAATAATGAAGTCCGAGGTGGTCGCGTATTGCGGTGTTGCCTCGAAATAGAAAAACCAGCCGCAAATAGCGGTGGGCAAGAAGACAAAGAAGAGCAGGCGTAGAGCCAGCAAGCCGGTTTTCTTGCGGCGGCGCTTGCTGATCTCGGCTTGGATGCGCCCGATTTCACGCGCGCGGCGCTCGGCTGGGCTCTCACCATCGCTGACTTCGGTGCTTGGAAGTGTTTCGGGTTTGCGCTCGGGAACAGTTTGCGGCAGCTGGGTCAGCTTTGTTTCTTCGGGGTCGGATACCACGAGGTCCAAAGATGCCGAACGTTGGAAGGGATCGATTCCGCGCTTGCGCAGCTGGCGTACGGCATCAAAGTCAGAGGTCGCGGGAACATCGTGTTTCTGTGCCAACCTCCGCGCGAGACGCAACTGGCGACCAGTCAGACCCTCTTTGCGGATCGCGTCGATGTCATCCTCTGATTCTACCTCGGCCCGAGAGGACACTGCGCCCGCCATCGTCGTCGCCTCAGTGGTCTTCGGCGTGTCTTCGGGATGCGTGTGTTCCGTCTCTGCTACCGCCTTGGCAAGCGGCTCTCGGCTGATGCGGAATTTTCTAGCTTTTGGTTTCGTAGTCATACAGCTGCTTCGCTTCCTCAAGGCTGTCGAACATGTGCAGTTGCCCGTGCATTAGGACAGCGGCTTTACGACAGTATTTTTCCAGCGTCTCCGGCTGGTGTGACACGATCACGATCGTCGTTGTGCGCAACCGTTCCCGCAAGAGGTCGGCCGCCTTTTTGTTAAATTCTACATCCGTTGTAGACGGCATCCCTTCGTCGATCAGGTAGATGTCGAAGTCCAAGGCCAGCATTAGGGCAAACGTAAATCTGGATTTCATGCCCGCCGAATATGTGCCGAGCGGCTGGTCGAAATATTCTTCGAGTCCACACAGCCAGCGGCAGAACGCTTCGACGTAGTCGGGGTCCAGACCGTAGAGGCGCGCGATGTAGCGGGCGTTTTCCATCGCCGACAGCTTCGAGATGACGCCGCCCATGAACCCCAGCGGAAAAGAGATTTTGCACCCGCGGATGATCTCGCCTTCGTCGGGTTTTTCCAGACCGGCCATCATGTTAACGACCGTGGTCTTGCCCGTGCCGTTCGGCGCGAGGATGCCCATAGACTCTCCCAAATCGACACGAAAAGACGCGCGATCCAAGATCACTTTGTGCTGCGTTCCGGTCCAGAACGACTTGCTGACATTTCTGAATTCCAGCATGCCTTGCCTCGGTGCCATGTTCGGCGGTTCTTATTCTTAGGTAGATTAACGGTTAACTAAGCGCAAACTTTGCAGGAACTATGTCAAAAAAACGCGATGTAGGACAACCCGCGTTAGAAGCTCTCAAAGCGGAACTATCGATATGCGGTATCTGTGCGCAACGATTTGCGCAGACGGCGACGGGTCATAGCCCGCGACCGGTGGTCTGGGTCGGCTCTGGAGCGCGGTTGCTGATCGCGGGGCAAGCGCCGGGGATGCGGGTGCACCACAGTGGCCAGCCGTTCACAGACCCCTCGGGCGACCGTCTGCGCGACTGGATGGGTGCGACACCAGAGCAGTTCTATGACCGATCGCGCGTGGCGATCCTGCCGATGGCCTTCTGCTTTCCGGGCTACGATGCCAAAGGCGCGGACCTGCCGCCGCCGCCCGTCTGCGCGCAAACATGGCGCGGTCCCTTGATCCAGGCGCTCGGAACGGTCCGGCTCACGCTTGCGGTTGGGGGATATGCCCAGAAATGGCACATCGGCGGGCGCACATCTGTCACTCAGACAGTGATGGAATGGCGCGATCATCTGGAAAACGGCGTCCTGCCCTTGCCTCATCCGTCGTGGCGCAATACCGCATGGCTCAAGAAAAACCCGTGGTTCGAGGCGGAATTGCTGCCGGTGCTGCGGGCCAAGGTCAAAGAGGTGCTAGATGACTGAGACACTGCTGGATCAAGCCCACGCCGCCATGGACGCCGCCCCCGAGAGCGAGGCCGCGCGCCTGCGGTTCTATGATGTGCTGTCCGGATCGGAACTCTTCCTGCTGCTCGAAGAAGAGTCCGAAGGCGAGACGATCAAGCCGCGGCTCTTTCCCGTCGATGGCACTGAGTTCGCCGTGGTGTTCGACACCGAAGCGCGACTCGCTCAGTTCGCCGAGGGCGAAGCGCCCTATGCCGCGATCCCCGGCCGTGTCTTGGCAGAGATGCTGAACGGGCAGGGGATTGGCCTTGGCGTCAATCTAACAGTCGCACCGTCAGAGATGTTGCTGCCCCCCGAAGCTATCAGTTGGATCACCGATACACTGTCGTCTGCCCCCGAAGAGGGCGAGGCGAAAATCGAGGAATTCCTGTCCCCGCGCGGATTGCCGGACTCTCTGCTGGTGTCGCTGGACAGCCGACTGGCATCGGCCGCCGGTTTGGCGCGGTTCGCCTATCTGGTGGGTGTCCGCTACGAAGGCGGCGCGATGGGCCACATGTTGGGGGTTGTGGACCCTGTTCCGGGGGCAGAGCCGTCGATCGCGCGGGCGGTTCACGCCGCGCTGACCTTCTCGGGGATCGAGGCGGGTAGCATCGACGTGTCCTTCTTTCGCGCGTCCGATCCGATGTCTGCGGCGCTCGCCAAGGTCGGTCTGCGGTTCGATCTGCCCCAACCCGAGCAGAAAGAGGGCCCCAAAGCCCCCGGCCGTGATCCGAACAATCCGCCGAAACTGCGCTAGGCCCTGATGCCATGCGGTGGGCGCACAGCCGTCCCGCCGCAGCCGATTGTGGACATTTCCCTGACTGTGTGGGACATGAACGCCCAACAGGAGAACGCTATGACGACCACCCGCTTTGCCCCTTCGCCGACCGGTTATATCCACGTTGGCAACCTACGCACCGCGCTGATGAACTACCTGATCGCCCGCAAAGAGGGCGGCAAATTTATCCTGCGCATCGACGACACCGACCCCGAGCGGTCGAAAGAAGAGTATGTCGATGCCATCAAGCAGGATCTGGAATGGCTCGGCATCCAGTGGGATCAGGTCGAGCGTCAGTCCGAGCGTCTGGATCGCTACGAGGATGCGGCGAACAAACTGCGCGAGATGGGCCGTTTCTACGAATGCTTCGAGACTCCGACCGAGCTGGACCTGAAGCGCAAGAAACAGCTGAACATGGGCAAGCCCCCCGTCTATGACCGGGCTGCCTTGGCCCTGTCGGACGAGGAAAAGGAAAAGCTGCGCGCAGAGCGTGGCGCTGGCGTCTGGCGCTTCAAATTGGATCACGAGCGGATCGAGTGGACCGACGGCATCCTTGGAGATCTGTCGATCGACGCGGCCTCGGTCTCTGACCCCGTGCTGATCCGTGCGGATGGCCAGATGCTGTACACGCTGGCCTCGGTTGTTGACGACACCGATATGGGCGTGACCCACGTTGTGCGCGGCTCTGACCACGTGACCAACACCGCCACGCAAATCCAGATCATGCGCGCTTTGGGCTATGACCACCCCGCGTTCGCCCACCATTCGCTGCTGACCGGCCCGCAAGGCGAGGCACTGTCCAAGCGTCTGGGCACCCTGTCGCTGCGCGATCTGCGTGCTGCTGGCGTGCAGCCGATGGCGCTGCTGTCGCTGATGGCGCGTCTGGGCTCTTCGCAGCCGGTGGAACTTCGGACCTCGATGGAAGAGCTGATCGAAGGCTTCGACATCGGCCAGTTCGGCTCGGCCCCGACGAAGTTCGACAGCAATGACCTGTACCCGCTGACCGCGCGCATCAACGCGGCGAAGCCTTATTCGGAAGTCGCACCTCTGATCGCAGAGCTTGGCGTTCCTGCCGAGTTGGCCGAACAGTTTTGGACTGTTAGCCGCGAGAACATCACCGTACTGGACGATCTGAAAGGCTGGTGGGAACTGTTCCGTGACGGCGCAGAGCCCAAAGTCGCTGACGAAGACCGCGAAATGATCGAGCAAGCGATGACGCTGCTGCCCGAAGGTCCGTTTGACGGCGACACTTGGGGCAACTGGACTTCTGCGGTGAAAGAGGCGACTGGCCGCAAAGGCAAGGGCCTGTTTATGCCTCTGCGCCGCGCTGTAACCGGTCAGGACCGTGGCCCCGATATGTCGGACGTCATGCCCTTGCTTCAGGTCGTCAAGGCACGCGGTTTCAAAGCCTAAGCCGACTGAAAAGCACTCAGACATTGGGGGCGCGTTTAGCGCCCCTTTTTTTCGTGGTCAGGCCAGTTTGTGCGCCAGACCCAGCATCTTAACCAGCGTATTCATATTTCGTGTCGTGCCCGTGGAAGTGCCCGGCAAGACAAGCTTGGATCGCCCTATGCCCGAGGGGTAATGGGCGTAAATCTCTCGTGTACCGGCCACGACCTGTTCATCCTGTTGCCCTTGGAGGGGCGCGCTCAGATCAGGTGGACCGTCAAGGAGGAGCACCCCTATCTGATTTCCTGCGGCCTTGGGGAAAGGGTTCGTCTGGACGATCTGCGAGATTTCTTTGGGCGTGCGAATATGCACCCGGATCGTCTTGCCGCAGTATTCAAATAGGCGCGCCTCGAGCGAGACGCGTGCGCCTTCGGGTGTCATGTCCGTGGAAAAGATGACGTTTCCGCTGGCGATATAGGTTTGCACGTCCTCAAAACCGATATCCCGACACATCCGCGCCAAGTCAGACATGGGCAGCTTGCCCGTGCCGCCAACGTTCACTGATCTGAGAAAGGCGATGTAGATGCTCATGCGCGGAGTGTGGCAGGTTCCACCGCGCGCACCAAGTCAGGATTAGCTCAGGTCAAGACTGGGCTCGATGACGTCCGCGTGGTCCAAAATCCAGCGTTCGACCGCAGTGACAGCGGCGGCTTTGTCCGCGCGCGGCTGGGGCAGCAGATACCATTTGCGATAGATGGGCAAACCTTGGACGCGCAATCGCACCAACCGCCCCGACGCCAGTTCATCCGCCACTGTATGAGCCGAGATCATAGCGATCCCCAGCCCGTGTATCACGGCCTGCTTGATCGTCTCGTTCGAGGACATCTCGGTGATACCAGCGACTTGGTCATGACCGATCTCGTCCAGAAAGCGGGTGGCCAGAATGCGGGTGCCAGAGCCCGCCTCGCGCATGACAAAGCGTTCGCGCAGTAGCGCCTCGCGCGGGACCATGGGGTCGCGCGCGAGCGGGTGGTCCTGATTGGCAATGATAATGTGGGGATGATCGAACAGGGGCATGGCCTCGGTCAGAAAGGTGCGGGGCGGACGGCCCATAATGCACAGATCCAATTCCGCACGCTCCATCGCTTCGACGATTTCCTCTCGGTTGCCGACGCGCAGAGCGACCTGCACATCCGGCATTTCCCGCTGCAAAAGAGCCACGATTCGAGGAGCGAAATACTTGCCCGTACTCACAACCCCCAGAACCACGCGCCCCGATAGCCCCTGACCCAGCGCACCAATTTGTCGCACTGCCCGATCCAAAGAGGTTTCGATCTCTGCCGCAGCGCGTAGCAGGGCACGCCCTTGGGCGGTTGGTGTGTTGCGTTCTGCACCTGCGCGGGACAGCAGTGGCGAGCCCACTATCGATTCTAGGGTTTTCAATTGGTTATGGACGGCTGGGCCGGTTAAATTCAGCCTTTCTGCGGCTGCGAGAATGGTGCTTTCTTCGACCACCGCAGTCAGAGCGCGGAGTTGCTTGAGGGTGATCTGGTCCAAACGCGGCATTCAATTTTCCTGACACTTCGTACAGAAATTTGAAATTTTATTATCATTCAACCTGAGGATTATCAATCTCAGCTTCGGTTCAGGGAGGGGAGGCCCTAAACGTGATGCAAGAGATACGAATTCCCAGAGGGGGCGTTCCAGCCCCGCTTTGGCAGGTTATGAATGCTTTGTGCGATGTGGCGGCCGGCTTGTCGGACGCTGTGGGGCGCGGACCGCTGGCGGGACAACTGGCCGCGAACATCGGCCACAACACCGATGGCGATCAGCAAAAGGCGCTGGATGTGCTGGCCGACGACGCATTCGCCCATGCCATGCAGGGCACCGGCGTCCGCTGGTACGCCTCGGAAGAGCGCGAGACGGTCAACGAGATCGACGTAAACGGTGCTTTGGCGCTGGCAATCGATCCGCTGGATGGCTCGTCGAACATCAACTGCAATGTGTCGATCGGGACCATCTTTTCGATCCAGCCAGCGTTGGATGACGGGACCGAGACGTTTCTGCGGGATGGCAGCCATCTACTGGCGTCGGGCTACTTTATCTACGGGCCTCATACCGCTTTGGTTGTGACATTTGGCGATGGTGTGCGTCAGTACATTCTGGATCGGACCGAGGGCGCCTTTTTCGAGACCGAGACCACTATGATCCCGCCAGAGGCCAGCGAGTTTGCGATCAACGCCTCGAACTACCGCCACTGGGCCAAGCCTGTGCGGGCCTATATCGACGACTGTCTGGCCGGATCCGAAGGGCCGCGCGGCAAGAATTTCAACATGCGTTGGGTGGCGTCTTTGGTGGCCGAAACCCACCGAATCATGTGCCGCGGCGGAATCTTCTTGTACCCCGGTGATGAACGCAAGGGCTACGAGAATGGCCGCCTGCGTCTGGTCTATTAATGCGCGCCAATCGCCTTCTTGGTCGAACAAGCGGGCGGCAAGGCGACCACCGGCACCGCGCGTGTCCTGAGCCAGATCCCGACCAGCCTGCATGCCCGAACGCCTATGGTTTTTGGCACCGCGGACAAGGTCGACCGCGTCAGCACCTATCACGATCTGCCCGAGACCGAAGTCTCTGCCTTGTTCGGCAACCGCGGCCTGTTCCGCGCCTGACCCTAACTGGAAAATACTATGTCCAAAAAGCATCCGATTATTTCGGTGACCGGCTCCTCTGGTGCTGGAACCACCACTGTCAAAAGTACCTTTGACCAGATTTTCCGCCGCGAGGGGGTCAGCACCGTCTCGATCGAGGGCGACGCGTTCCACCGCTACGACCGCGCCGCGATGAAGGCCGAGTTGGAGCGCCGGACCGCCGAAGGGGATCAGGGGTTTAGCCACTTTTCCTATGACGCCAATGAACTGGCGAAACTGGAAAGCGTCTTCCGCAGCTATGGCGAAACCGGCGCTGGCGAAACCCGCCACTATGTTCACGATGACGACGAGGCCGCACGTTATGGCAGCGGGCCCGGCACCTTTACCGACTGGGCTCCGTTCGAGGATGGCAGCGACCTGCTGTTCTACGAGGGTCTGCACGGCGCCGTGGTCAATGACGAGGTGAACCTTGCGGCTCTGGCGGACCTGAAGGTTGGCGTGGTGCCCGTGATTAACCTTGAGTGGATCCAGAAGATCCACCGCGACAGCTCCAAGCGCGGCTACACGACCGAGGCGGTGACCGACACCATCCTGCGCCGGATGCACGCCTATGTGCACTGCATCTGCCCGCAGTTTTCAGAGACCGACATCAACTTCCAGCGGGTGCCTGTGGTCGACACCTCGAACCCGTTCATCGCGCGGTGGATTCCCACGGCGGACGAGAGCCTTGTGGTGATCCGATTCAAGAACCCGCGCGGCATCGATTTCCCATACCTGATGTCGATGATCCACGACAGCTGGATGACCCGCGCGAACTCGCTCGTGATCCCGGGGGGCAAGATGGATCTGGCGATGCAGCTGATCTTTACCCCGATGATCCTGCGCCTTGTCCAAGAATCCAAGCGGAGCTGAGGAGGCTGCCATGACTGTGCAAACACCTGTTCAAGTCGACGAAACCACAATGGCCAACGCCATCCGCGCCCTGACCATGGACGCGGTGCAGGCCGCAAACTCGGGCCACCCCGGCGCGCCCATGGGGCTGGCCGATGTAGCGACGGTTCTGTTCAACCGCTTTGTCAAAGTGGACCCCGCCGACCACAAATGGCCTGACCGTGACCGCTTTGTGATGAGCGCGGGGCATGGATCGATGCTGGTCTATGCGATCAACCATCTGCTGGGCTATGCGGACATGGACTCGGACCAGTTGCGGAACTTCCGCCAGATGGGCTCGCGCACTGCAGGCCACCCCGAATATGGCCACGCCATGGGGATCGAGACTACCACCGGCCCGCTGGGGCAGGGAATTTCGACAGCCGTCGGCATGGCTTTGGCCGAGCGGATGCACAATGCGCGCTTCGGCGATGACTTGGTCGATCACTTTACCTATGTGCTGGCCGGTGACGGCTGCCTCATGGAAGGGATCAGCCACGAGGCCATCGACTTGGCTGGCCATCTGGGCTTGGGGCGTCTGGTCGTCTTCTGGGACGACAACCGCATCACCATTGACGGGCCAACCGACCTGTCCACCAGCATGGACCAGCGCGCACGCTTCGAGGCCGCAGGCTGGCACGTGCAGGCTGTGGATGGTCACAACCCCGAAGCCATCGCCCGTGTCATTGAAAACGCCCGCAAAGATCTGCGCCCGTCGCTGATTGCTTGCCGAACGACCATTGGCAAGGGTGCGCCCAACATGCAGGGCAGCCACAAGGTGCACGGATCGCCCCTTGGTGCAGACGAAATCGCAGCGACCCGCGACGCTTTGAATTGGCCGCACGATCCGTTCGTGGTCCCGACCGAGGTGAAGGCCGCTTGGGAAGCCATCGCTGCCCGTGGTGCCAACGCTCGCGCCAACTGGACCGCCCGCAAGGACGCCAGCCCGCTGGCCGCAGACTTTGACCGTTCGCTCGCCGCTCCGGACGCGCAGGGTCTGAACGCCGCGATCACCGCCTACAAGCGCCGCTTGTCCAAGGACCAGCCCAAGGTCGCCACGCGCAAAGCCTCGGAAATGGCGCTGGAGGTGGTGAATGCCACGCTGCCCAACTCCGTGGGCGGGTCTGCTGATCTGACTGGATCGAACAACACCCGTACCAGCGCGATGAAGCCTGTGAACCGCAACGACTACAGTGGCGACTACATCCACTATGGCATCCGCGAGCACGGCATGGCCGCTGCGATGAACGGGATCGCGCTGCACGGCGGTTTCTTTACCTATGGCGGCACGTTTCTGGCTTTTGCCGACTACTGCCGCCCGTCGATCCGTCTGTCTGCGCTGATGGGGGTGCCGCTCGCCTATGTGATGACCCACGACTCGATTGGTCTGGGAGAGGACGGGCCGACCCACCAGCCGGTGGAAACCATCGCATCCCTGCGGGCCATGCCGAACCTGACCGTGTTCCGTCCCGCAGACGCCGTGGAAACTGCTGAAGCATGGGAGCTGAGCGCCACGTCCGAGGCCACGCCGACCCTGCTATGCCTGTCGCGTCAGAACCTGCCGACCCTGCGCACCACGCACACCGACAGCAACCTGACCGCCCGCGGAGCCTATGTGCTGCGGGAAACGGCGGGGGCAAGGGATGTGACGCTGATCGCCACAGGGTCCGAAGTCGAGATCGCCCTAAAGGCTGCAGACCTGCTGGCCGCCGATGGCATCTGCGCCGCCGTGGTCTCTGCCCCCAGCTTCGAGCTGTTCGCGGCCCAACCCGCCGCCTACCGCGTGCTGGTCCGTGGCACCGCCCCCCGCGTGGGGGTCGAGGCTGCGATCCGTCAGGGATGGGAGCTGTTCTTGGAACGCAGCGACGGCTTTGTCGGGATGACCGGCTTTGGCGCCAGCGCGCCTGCGGACGAGCTGTACCGCCACTTTAACATCACTGCCGAGGCCATCGCCGCTTCGGCCAAGAAGCAAATCAACAAGGGATAACAGTGTCATGACAACCAAGGTTGCCATCAACGGCTTCGGCCGTATCGGGAGAAATGTGCTTCGCGCGATCGCAGAGTCGGGCCGCAATGACATCGAAGTGGTCGCGATCAACGATCTGGGGCCCGTGGAAATGAACGCCCATTTGCTGCAATTCGACAGCGTACATGGCCGTTATCCCGGTGAAGTCAAAACCGCTGGAAACGCCATCGATATCGGCCGTGGTCCTATCGAAGTCACTGCGATCCGCGATCCCAAAGATTTGCCTTGGGGCGGGGTGGACGTGGCGTTGGAATGCACCGGCATCTTTACCGACCGCAACAAAGCCGCCCTGCATTTAGAGAACGGGTCCAAACGTGTGCTGGTTTCGGCCCCTGCGACTGGTGTGGACCGCACCGTGGTGTTCGGCGTCAACCATCGCGATCTGACTGGCAGCGATATCATTGTCTCGAACGCCTCGTGCACGACGAACTGTCTCTCCCCTGTGGCAAAGGTGCTGCACGAGGCGGTCGGGATCGAAAAAGGCTTCATGACCACCATCCACAGCTACACGGGCGATCAGCCCACGCTGGATACGATGCACAAGGACATGTACCGCGCTCGTGCGGCCGCCCTGTCGATGATCCCGACATCTACCGGCGCGGCCAAGGCCGTGGGTCTGGTTCTGCCCGAGCTGAACGGCAAGCTAGACGGTGTGGCAATCCGCGTACCGACCCCGAATGTGTCGGTCGTCGACCTGACCTTTATGGCTAGCCGCGACACCACGGTAGACGAGGTGAACGCCGCCATCCGTGCTGCCGCTGACAGCGATCTGAAGGGCATCCTTGGCTACACCGATACGGCCAACGTCTCGATGGATTTCAACCACGATCCGCATTCGTCGATCTTCCACATGGACCAGACCAAAGTCATGGACGGCCGCATGGTCCGCATCCTGAGTTGGTACGACAACGAGTGGGGCTTCTCGAACCGGATGGCGGACACCGCCTGCGCCATGGGGAGGCTGATCTGATGCTGCCTTCGATCATGGATGTGGATGTGCGGGGCAAGCGCGTGTTGGTGCGCGCCGACCTGAACGTGCCAGTGGACGAAGGCGTCGTGACCGATGCCACCCGCATCAACCGCTTTGCGGCGGGGATGAAGCCTCTACTGGAACGCGGCGCGCGGTTGGTGATCCTGACCCACTTTGGCCGTCCCAAGGTGAACGAGATGAACCCGGCCTATTCGGTGGACAAGCTGCGCCCCGCTTTGGCGCAGGCGCTGGGGACGTCGGTCGTGTTTTCCGATGTCTGCGGCGAAGAGTCTGCCGTGCTCCTGAGCAAGCGGTTAAAGGACGGCGACGTCCTGCTCTGCGAGAACCTACGCTACAACCCGGGCGAGACCGCGAACGACCCTGCGTTCGCAGCCGCGCTGGCGCAGCTGGGGGATGTCTATGTGAATGACGCTTTTAGCTGCGCGCACCGCAGCCATGCCTCGACCGAGGCGCTGGCGCGCATGTTGCCCGCCTATGCCGGACCGTTGCTGATCGAAGAGATGGAGGCGCTGACCTCCGCGTTGGAAGCGCCGCAACAGCCTGCTGTGGCCATCGTCGGCGGCGCCAAAGTGTCTAGCAAGATCGCTGTGTTGAAGAACCTGGTGATGAAGCTGGATCATGTGATCATCGGCGGGGGTATGGCGAACACCTTCCTCTATGCGGACGGTGCGCCGATGGGGCGGTCCTTGCACGAGGCCGATCAGGTCGAGACCGTGCAGGAAATCCGCAAGCTGGCCGAAAAATCCGGCTGCCAGATCCATCTGCCCGAGGATTTGGTCATCGCGACCGAGTTCAAGGCCGGCGCCGAGAACCGTGTTGTCGGGGCGCATGAATGTACGGCCGGTGCAATGATTTTGGATGCCGGCCCGCGCGCGCTCTCGAACTTCCAACGGGTTCTGAGCGAATGCCGCACGATCCTGTGGAACGGGCCTTTGGGTGCGTTCGAAATCCCGCCCTTTGACCACGCCACGAACCAACTGGCCCGCACCGCCGCCGCTCTGACGCGGCAGGGCCGTGCGACCAGCGTCGCGGGCGGGGGCGATACGGTGGCCGCCCTGAACGGCGCCGCTGTGACCCAAGACTTTACCTACGTGTCCACCGCCGGTGGCGCATTTCTGGAATGGCTGGAGGGCAAGACCCTTCCCGGTATCGCGGCCCTGCAAGGGGCAGCCAAGGCAGCCTGAGGGGGAGGAGACCAACATGGCACTGATTACCTTGAGACAACTGCTGGATCACGCGGCCGAGCATGGCTACGGCGTTCCGGCCTTTAACATCAACAACATGGAGCAGGGTCTGGCGATCATGCAGGCCGCCAAGGCGACAGGCTCGCCCGTGATCCTTCAGGCCAGCCGTGGGGCGCGGTCTTATGCCGGTGACATCATGCTGCGCCACATGGTCGTGGCCCTGTCCGAGATGTACCCAGACAACCACATCGTGCTGCATCAGGACCACGGCAACAACGATGCCACCTGCCTGTCTGCGATTCGCCACGGGTTCACATCGGTGATGATGGACGGCTCGCTGCACGAGGACATGAAGACCCCCGCCGACTTCGACTACAACGTCGAGATCACCGCGCGTGTCACCAAGGCCGCCCATGCGGTCGGTGCCTCGGTCGAGGGGGAGCTGGGTGTTCTGGGCTCGCTCGAAACCGGCGAGGCGGGCGAAGAGGATGGCTCTGGCGCGGTGGGCAAGCTGTCCCACGACCAGCTGCTGACAGACCCCGATCAGGCGGTCGAGTTCGTGATGGTCACACGCTGCGATGCGCTGGCGATTGCCTGCGGCACCTCCCACGGGGCCTACAAGTTCAGCCGCAAGCCCGATGGCGACATCCTGTCGATGGAGACCATCCGCCGGATCAACGAAAAGCTGCCCAACACCCATCTGGTGATGCACGGCTCTTCGTCGGTGCCTCAGGCGCTCCAAGACCTGATCAACGCCAATGGCGGCGAGATGCCCCAGACCTATGGCGTGCCGGTCGAAGAGATCGAGCGCGGCATCAAGATGGGCGTGCGCAAAGTCAATATCGACACCGACTGCCGCATGGCCATGACCGGCCAGTTCCGCAAGATCGCGACGGACAAGCCTGCCGAATTCGACCCGCGCAAGTTCCTGATCCCCGCGATGAAAGAGCTCGAGGATCTGTGCCGCGACCGCTTTGAACGCTTTGGCACTGCCGGTCAGTCGGACCGTATCAAACCCATTTCCATGGATGACATGGCTCGTCGCTACGAGAGCGGCGCGCTTGATCCCCAAATCGCAGCTGCCCGCGCAGCGTGAACCCGTCACGGCAGGAGGAGGCCACGACATGAACGACATGAGCAATCCCACCGAAATCAAGGACAAGAAAAAGCGCTATGCCGCAGGGGTCCTGAAGTACGCGCAGATGGGGTACTGGGACGGCGACTACCAGCCCAAGGACACCGATGTGCTGGCCCTGTTCCGCATCACCCCGCAGGAGGGTGTGGACCCTATCGAGGCCGCGGCCGCTGTGGCGGGGGAATCCTCTACCGCAACGTGGACCGTGGTCTGGACCGACCGTTTGACCGCTGCGGACCAGTACCGCGCCAAGGCCTATCGCGTTGACCCCGTGCCCGGCCAGCCCGGCCAGTACTTTGCCTATGTGGCCTATGACCTGATCCTGTTCGAAGAGGGATCAATCGCGAACCTGACCGCATCCATCATCGGCAACGTGTTCAGCTTTAAACCCCTAATGGCGGCACGTCTGGAGGACATGCGCTTTCCCGTCGCTTACGTCAAAACCTTTAAAGGGCCGCCCACCGGTCTGGTGGTCGAGCGTGAGCGTCTGGACAAGTTCGGCAAGCCCCTGCTGGGCGCGACCACCAAGCCAAAGCTGGGTCTGTCGGGCAAGAACTATGGCCGCGTGGTTTACGAAGGTCTGAAGGGTGGCCTCGACTTCATGAAGGATGACGAGAACATCAACTCGCAGCCCTTCATGCACTGGCGTGACCGCTTCCTCTACTGCATGGAGGCCGTGAACAAAGCGACCGCCGAAACCGGCGAGGTCAAAGGTCACTACCTGAACATCACTGCGGGCACGATGGAAGAGATGTACGCCCGCGCCGAGTTCGCCAAGCAGCTCGGGTCGGTTATCGTCATGGTCGATCTGATTGTGGGTTGGACCGCGATCCAGTCGATCAGCGAATGGTGCCGTGCCAACGATATGATCCTGCACATGCACCGCGCTGGTCACGGGACATACACCCGCCAGAAGAACCACGGCATCAGCTTCCGCGTGATCGCCAAGTGGCTGCGTCTGGCTGGCGTTGACCACCTGCACTGCGGCACCGCAGTGGGCAAGCTGGAAGGCGACCCCATGACTGTTCAGGGCTATTACAACGTCTGCCGCGAGACCCATAACGGGGTCGATCTGCAGCGCGGGATCTTCTTTGAGCAGGATTGGGGCGACATCAAGAAGGTGATGCCTGTGGCGTCGGGCGGTATTCACGCAGGGCAGATGCACCAGTTGATCGATTTGTTCGGCGACGATGTGGTGCTACAGTTCGGTGGCGGCACCATCGGTCACCCGATGGGCATTCAGGCGGGCGCAACAGCGAACCGTGTGGCGCTGGAAGCGATGATCCTGGCCCGCAACGAAGGCCGCGAGATCGCTGTCGAAGGTCCCGAAATCCTGCGTGAAGCGGCCAAGTGGTGCAAACCGCTGGAAGCGGCGCTCGATACTTGGGGCAACATCACTTTCAACTACACCTCGACGGATACCTCGGACTTTGTGCCGACGGCTGTTCCCGCGATGTAAGCCATTTGGTCGCGCGCCGGATGCGCGCGCGGCCCCCGACATTCAGGAGATTTTACCATGCGTATCACACAAGGCTGCTTCAGCTTTCTTCCCGATCTGAATGACGATCAGATCACCAAACAGGTCGAATACATTCTGGGCAAAGAGTGGGCGGTCAGTCTGGAATACACAGACGATCCGCACCCCCGGAATACTTACTGGGAGATGTGGGGCCACCCCATGTTCGACCTGCGCGACGCCAAGGGCGTGATGATGGAGCTGGACGAGTGCCGGAAGGCGAACCCCGACACCTACATCCGGATTCAAGCGTTCGACAACACGCGCGGCTTCGAGACCGTGATGATGAGCTTTATCGTCAATCGCCCCGAGGTCGAGCCGACATTCCACATGCAGCGCACCGACGTGGACGGACGGTCTCAGCGCTATGCGTGGGACGCGCGGCGCTGAACTGGCTGGCCTTCGGGCTGGTTTGAGAGGCCGGGGGCGCTGCCCCCGGACCCCCGGAGTATTTTGGCAAAGATGAAAGAAGCAGGGTGATGGTTGAGGGCACTGTACAGACTGTCGATCTGGCGGCGGAATATGAGGCCTCGGGCGTGCGCGAGGTGCTGGAGGAGCTGGATCGCGAATTGATCGGCTTGGCTCCGGTGAAGCAGCGCATTCGCGAGACGGCGGCTTTGCTGCTGGTCGACAAGGCGCGGCGCGAGATGGGGCTGTCGCAGGAGACGCCGACCCTGCACATGTCGTTCACGGGCAATCCGGGGACGGGCAAGACCACTGTGGCGCGGATGATGGCGGGGCTGCTGCACCGCTTGGGCTATGTGCGCAAGGGGCATCTGGTGTCGGTGACGCGGGATGATCTGGTGGGCCAGTATATCGGCCACACGGCGCCCAAGACCAAAGAGGTTCTGAAGCGGGCCATGGGCGGCGTGCTGTTCATCGACGAGGCCTACTATCTATATAAGCCTGATAACGAGCGGGATTATGGCCAAGAGGCGATCGAGATCCTGCTGCAGGGGATGGAGAACAATCGCGACGATCTGGTGGTGATCATGGCGGGGTATGCGGACCGGATGGATCGGTTCTTTGCCGCCAATCCCGGTTTCCGGTCGCGGATCGGCCATCACATCGATTTCCCCGATTATTCGGACGATGAACTGCTGCGGATTTCCCAATCCATGCTGGAGGGGCAGAGCTATGTCTTTGATCCCGAAGCCGAGGCGGCGATGGCAGAGTATATTTCGATGCGCCGGATGCAGCCCCATTTCGCCAATGCGCGGTCGATCCGGAATGCTTTGGACCGTGCGCGCTTGCGGCAGGCGAACAGGTTGTTTTCAGAGAGTAAGGGGCCGCTGGATGCGATGGCGTTGTCGACTATTACTGCGGCGGATTTGCGGGCCAGCCGCGTGTTTCAGGGCGGTCTGGATGTGGACCGGATGCGGGAGGCTGCGGAATGAGTTTTGATCGGTCGGTAAAGATTGCTCCGTCCATTTTGTCGGCGGATTTTGCGAATTTCGGTCAGGAGATTCAGGCGATTGAAGCGCAGGGTGCGGATTGGGTGCATGTGGATGTGATGGACGGGCATTTCGTGCCGAACCTGACCTTTGGGCCGCCTGCGGTGAAGGCGTTTCGGCCCCATGTGAAAACCGTCATGGACGTGCATTTGATGATCGCGCCGGTGGACCCGTATATCGAGGCCTATGCCGACGCGGGGGCCGATGTTCTGACCGCCCATATCGAAGCGGGGCCGCACAGTCACCGGACGCTTCAGGCCATTCGCGGGGCGGGGATGAAGGCGGGGATCGCGCTAAACCCCGGCACGCCTGCCGAAGCGGTCGCGCATCTGCTGGACCTGACGGACGTGGTCTGTGTGATGACGGTGAACCCCGGCTTTGGTGGCCAGAAGTTCATTGATATGACCGCCAAAATCCGAAGGCTACGCGAGATGATCGGCGACCGGCCCATCCATATCGAGATTGACGGCGGGGTGGACCCGACCACGGCGCCTTTGGTCGCAGCGGCGGGCGCCGATGTGCTGGTTGCCGGAAGTGCGGTGTTTCGCGGCGGGTCGGTGGACATCCCAGAGGTTTATGCCGCTAATATCGCGGCAATCCGCAACGCCTGTTCCTGAAGGAGACCTGCCATGGCCGTCACACCCCCCGTTTGCGATTTCGGTTGGAAAGCACCTGATTTCACTTTGCCAAGTACGGATGGTCGTCAGGTCAGCCTTGGCGATGTGGCGGGGACCAAGGGCACTCTGGTCATGTTTATCTGCAACCATTGCCCCTATGTGCTGGCGGTTCTGGATCGAATCATCCGCGATGCGTCCGAGCTGATGGAAATGGGGATCGGCGTGGTCGCTATCAGCGCCAATGACGCCGAGGCTTATCCCAAGGACTGCTTTGACAACATGCGCCTGATGGCCGAGGCGCGGGGCTTTCCATTCCCCTATCTGTATGACGAAACCCAAGCGGTGGCGCGGGCCTATGATGCGGCCTGCACGCCGGATTTCTATGGCTTTGATGCTGATGGCGGGCTGCAATATCGCGGGCGGCTTGATGCCTCGACCAAGGCTGCTGGGCCAGCGGACCTGCGCCGAGATCTGTTCGAAGCGATGAAGCAGGTGGCCGAAACGGGGCAGGGGCCAGCGGACCAGACCCCTTCTATGGGGTGTTCGATCAAGTGGAAGACAGGATAATGGCGCGGATTGTTTTTGATCTGGACGGGACACTGATCGACAGCGCGCCCGACATTCACGGAATTGCCAACGCGGTGCTGGCGGGCGAAGGGGCAGAGCCTATCACCTTGGCCCAAGCCCGCGAGTTCATCGGGAACGGTGCCGGTGTCTTTGTCGCGAAAATGCGTGCGGCGCGGGGCATCGCGGATAGTGAGCAAGAGCGTTTGCTGGCTGACTTCACGGGCCGCTATCTGACAGCCACCGATCTGACGCATCCTTATCCTGCGGTTGAAGAGGTGCTGGGGCAGTTGAAGGCAGCGGGTCACAGTTTGGGTGTGTGCACGAACAAGCCCTTTGCGGCCACACAGGCTGTTTTGCGCGCGACCGGACTGGATGGATACTTTGACGTCGTCATCGGCGGGGACAGCCTGCCGGTGCACAAGCCGGACCCGCGTCCCTTGGACAAAGCCTTTGCCGAACTGGGGCGCGGTCCAGAGATATACGTGGGCGATAGCGAAGTTGATGCCGAAACGGCGCAGCGCGCCTTGGTCCCGTTTGTTCTGTTCACCGAGGGCTACCGAAAAACAGCCAGCGCGTTGATCCCCCATGCAGCCCAATTCAGCCATTTCGACGATCTTGGCGCGATTATTGATGCGCTGTTGGCCGAGGCCGCGAAGTCATCCTAGCAGCAGGGACGCGGCAATCGCCCACATGGTGCAGCCGACAATAATTTCTAGCACGACCCACGCTTTGGGATTTTCAAACAGGCCAGACAACAGGCGCGCGCCGAACCCTAGGGCCACGAAAAAGGACAGCGATCCAAGGATGGCGCCGACGGCAAAGCTCCAGTGATCGGGCGCGTATTGGCTGCCGATTGATCCGATCAACAGCACTGTGTCCAAGTAGACGTGGGGATTTGCCCAAGTCAGGGTCAGGCAGATCAGCAGGACCTTGATCAGCGGGACAGAGGGTTTGTTCGCGGGCAGCAAGGCTTCGCCGCCTTGGAGTGCCGCGCGAAACCGGAGCGCGCCGTAGACCAGCAGAAACGCCGCGCCGAACCAGCGAATTGCAGGCCCCAGCCACGGGATCGAGGCGATCAGCGTGCCCATCCCCGCGATGCCCGCCGTGATCAGTACCGCATCCGACAGTGCGCAGACGGCGACCACAGCGGCCACGTGTTCGCGTCGCAGCCCTTGGCGCAGGACGAAGGCGTTTTGCGAGCCGATGGCGGCAATCAGACTAAGGGACACAAGGTATCCGTGGATCAGGGCGGTCATGGGCTCTCCTTTGGTTCGCCCGTTGCTTATGGGGCGCTGTCGCATTAGTCTAATTCAAAGAATTTCATCTTGATTAGAGTTTCTAATGATAGATCCACTGCACCTTCAGGCGCTTGCGGCGGTCCATCGGCGCGGTTCCTTTGGTGGAGCGGCGGCGGAACTGCATCTGACCCAATCGGCGGTATCCCAGCGGATCAAGGCGCTTGAGGACCAGATTGGAAGCGTGCTTCTGGTGCGCGGGACGCCTTGTTTTGCCACGCAGGCGGGGCAAACCATCATCGGGCATTTCGATCGGCTGATGTTGATGGAGACGGCCGTGCGGCGGGATTTGGGGCAGGGGTCACAGGGGCCAAGCACCCTTCGGATCGCCGTCAACGCGGACAGTCTGGCGACTTGGTTCCTGCCTGCCTTGCAAGCGGTTGAAGGTGTCCTGTTCGACATCGTCATTGATGATGAGGATGTCTCGCAAGACTGGCTGAAGCGGGGCGAAGTTGCCGCTGTTGTGACGGCCCACGCCAAACCTTTGCAGGGCTGCGAGAGTGTGTCACTTGGCCATCTGCGGTATGTCGCGACGGCCAGCCCTGACTACATGCGCCGCTGGATGCCAGACGGGCTGACCGCACAAGCCTTGGCCGAAGCGCCCGCGCTGATGTTCTCGGACAAGGATAAGCTGCAGGAAAAGTGGGTGGCGCAAAACTTTGGCAATGCGGTGCGCCCGCGCGGGCTGCCCTGTCACCGCATCGGCTCCAGCCAAGCCTTTGTCGAGGCGTGTATTTTGGGCTTGGGGTGGGCGCTGAACCCAGAATATCTGGTCGCCGATCATTTGACGGCGGGCCGGCTGCTGCATCTGTATGTCGATGCACCCCACGATGCCCCGCTCTTTTGGCAGTTCAACCGGCTGACCGCAGAGGCTTTGGCCCCGATGACAGCCGCTGTGCGTGCGGCTGCAGCTCAGGTGCTTTTGCCGCCCGACTGAACGGGACGTCACAGTTGCGAAACCCCGAACCGAGCTGCGTAATCGGGCAGAGGGGAGAGCGACATGGATTTCACAAAAACCGAGGCACGCATCAGGGCCAGCTTTGCGCAGCAGTCAATGATGCAGACCATTGGCGCGGATTTGGCCGAGATCACAGAGGGCAGCGTAACAATCACGGCCCCTGTGTCCGAAGGGGTCCAGCAGCAACAGGGTTTTGCCCACGGCGGGATGCTGTTCAGCATTGCGGACAGCGCGGCGGGTTATGCCGCTTTGACCGTGTTGCCAGAGGATGCAGAGGTCATGTCGGCCGAGGTGAAGATCAACTTCTTGGCCCCCGGATCGGGCCAGCTCGAGGCCATTGGACGTGTGATCAAACCTGGCCGCAGGCTGGTGGTCGTGGCGGCGGATGTCTGGTCCGTGGACAATGGCAAACGCAGGCACGTGGCGATCTTGCAGGGCACGATGATCCCTGTCGGGGCGTAAGGCTTGCCAAAATGGGCGATCAGTCGTAGACGCACGCCCAACCGGTCGCAGCCTACCCGGTACATCAAAACAAGGGACACTGATGAAAACGATTGTAATCTGCTCGGGCGGACTGGATTCCGTATCTCTCGCCCACATGGTCGCCGATCAGCACGAGCTGACGCGACTGGTGTCGTTCGACTATGGTCAACGCCACCGCAAAGAACTGGACTATGCTGCCATAGCCGCGACACGGCTTGGGGTGCCCCATGACATCATCGATATGAGGACCATTGGCGCGGCGCTGACAGGATCGGCCCTGACCGATGATATCGACGTGCCCGATGGTCACTATGCCGAAGAAACCATGAAGATCACCGTGGTCCCGAACCGCAACGCGATCATGCTGACCATCGCCTTTGGCGTGGCGGCGGCGAATGGGGATCAGGCCGTGGCCACAGCGGTGCACGGCGGGGACCACTTTATCTACCCCGATTGCCGCCCCGCTTTTACCGAGGCGTTCAATACCATGCAAAAGGCCGCGCTGGACGGGTATGCGGACGTGTCGCTGTACACGCCGTTTGTGCACCGGACCAAGGCCGATATCGTGACCGAAGGCGCCAAGCACAACACCCCATTTGCCGAGACATGGTCATGCTACAAGGGCGGCGAACTTCACTGCGGGCGCTGCGGCACCTGCGTTGAACGTCGCGAGGCTTTCCATTTGGCGGGCATTGCGGACCCCACGGTCTATGACGATCCCGATTTCTGGCAGGCCGCTATTTCAGCACACGAGGGCGAGTGATGTTCCGTATCAGCAAAGAATTCCACTTCTCGGCTTCGCACCAGTTGACGCATCTGCCTGATGATCATCAGTGCGCGCGTCTGCACGGTCACAACTACATCGTGGTTGTCGAACTGTCGGCGGCAGAGCTGAACAGCGATGGCTTCGTCCGCGATTACCACGAGCTCAAGCCGCTCAAGACGTACATCGATGATGTGTTCGACCACCGTCACTTGAATGACGTGATGGACGTGCCTTCGACCGCCGAGAATATGTCCAAGCACTTCTACGACTGGTGCAAGGCCTGCTGGCCCGAAGTGACTGCAGTCAAAGTCAGCGAGACGCCGAAGACTTGGGCTGAATATCGGCCATGACCCTGCGCATTGTCGAAATTTTCGGCCCAACGATCCAAGGCGAAGGCGCCTTGATCGGGGAGCCGACGGTATTCGTTCGCGCGGGCGGGTGTGACTACCGGTGTAGCTGGTGTGACAGTCTGCACGCGGTGGACAGCGCCTATCGCGACACGTGGAAACCGATGTCTGCCGAACAGGTGTTCGCGCAGGTCGAAGAGCTGTCCGGCGGCCAGCCTCTGACCATCAGCATCAGTGGAGGCAATCCGGCGATTCAGGACTTTGCCCCCGTCATCGCGATGGGCAAGGCCGAAGGCTATCGCTTTGCCTGTGAAACCCAAGGGTCGATCAGCCGCCCTTGGTTCGCGGATCTGGACACGCTGGTTCTGTCACCCAAACCCCCCAGCAGCGGCGAGACTGTAGACTGGGACGCCTTTGACGCTTGTGTAGAGGCAGGGCAGGGCGCGGGCCAGACCGTGATGAAGATCGTCATCTTTGACGATGCAGACTACGCTTGGGCCAAGGACGCGCACGCAAGACATCCCGATCTGCCGCTCTATCTGCAACCGGGTAATCCCGAAGTGGACCCGGATCTGCCCGTGGACCCGCAGGCGCTGGCCGACCGTTTGCTTTGGCTGACCGAGACAACCACGGCGGACCGCTGGTTTGCCCCCCGCATTCTGCCGCAACTGCATGTCCTGATCTGGGGCAACAAACGCGGCGTCTGAACAGGACCGAATGACATGACCGACAGCATCTACAGCAACCTCAAGCAGCTTGGCGGCGCGACCGTCATGCCCCAGTCCCCCGAAGAGGCAGAGCTGGAGCGTGTGCAGAACCCCCAAGCCGACGTTCTGTACAACGTGCGTTTCACCGCGCCCGAATTCACCTCGCTGTGCCCGATGACGGGCCAGCCCGATTTCGCGCACCTGATGATCGACTATGTGCCCGGTGAGTGGCTCGTCGAAAGCAAATCGCTGAAGCTGTTCCTTGGCTCGTTCCGCAATCACGGTGCGTTCCACGAGGATTGCACAATCAGCATTGCGCGCCGTTTGGCCGATTTCCTAGACCCGAAATGGCTGCGGATTGGCGGCTATTGGTACCCGCGCGGGGGCATTCCGATTGACGTCCACTACCAGACCGGACCCATCCCCGAGGGCGTCTGGATCCCCGACCAAGGCGTTCCCCCGTACCGCGGTCGCGGCTAAGGGAATTGACCCAACCCCTGCCTGCAAAGGCGGGGGTTTTTCTTTTGCTACGCAGAATATGCATAAATTTTCTGTGGGGTTATCGAACTGTTATCAATCAGGAAATCGTGATCAGCGGGAACCTGCTGTCCGAAAGGCGGGAACCGATGCCTTTGATACTCGTTAGTGGAGCTAGAACTAGAAAGTAACCGTGCAAACGGAGGGTCCAACCCAATGAGTAGCAAGATGCAGCAACACCAGCTGCTTTTCTTTCCCAAAGTCCACAAACGCGTGTTCCCGATCTCGGCCTTGCTGATCGTTGGGTTCATTATTTTTGGCGCATTTTTCAACGAGCAGGCGAATGCTCTGTTCGGCGGTATCCAGACATGGTTCGCAGACACCCTCGGGTGGGCGATGATCATCGAGGTGAACATCTTTGTCATCGCGACGATCTATTTGGCGTTCGGCAAGTTCGGGGATATTCGCCTCGGGCGGATGACCGAAAAACCGGCGTATGATTTGTTTAGCTGGACGGCTATGCTGTTTTCGGCGGGCATCGGGATTGGTCTGATCTATTGGGGGGTGGCCGAGCCGCTCTATCACTATTTCGCGCCGCCCATGGGCGATCCCGAAACCGAGGCCGCAGCCAAGCAGGCCATGGTCATTTCGTTCCTGCACTGGGGTTTCCACGGTTGGGCGATCTACGCGATTGTTGCGCTGGCGCTGGCCTATTTCCACTTCCGCAAGGGCTTGCCGCTGACCATCCGGTCCGCGCTGTACCCGCTGCTGGGTGACAAGATTTACGGCCCATGGGGTGATGCGATCGATATTCTGGCGGTCTTTGGTACCATGTTTGGTATCGTGACGTCGCTGGGACTTGGTGCGATGCAGATCAACTCTGGTCTGGGTGAAGTCTTTGGCATCGGTCAGTCGACCACTGTCCAGATCATCATCATTGCGCTGATCACTCTGGCCGCGACGATTTCGGTTGTGGCGGGTCTGGACGGGGGCATCAAGCGTCTGTCGAACCTGAACGTCAGCTTCAGCCTGCTGTTCCTGCTCTTCCTGCTGATCGTTGGCCCCACCGTCTTCATCTTTGATCTGTTTGTTCAAAGCTATGGCGACTATCTGGCGAACTTCATCTCTTGGGCGACTTGGACCGAGGCATATACCGAGGAAGGCACCTGGCAGAACGGCTGGACCATCTTCTACTGGGCATGGTGGATCAGCTGGAGCCCCTTTGTCGGTGTGTTTGTTGCCCGTATCTCGCGTGGCCGCACCATCCGTGAATTCCTGCTGGGTGTGATGCTGCTGCCGACCTCGATCATGTTCTTCTGGTTTGCGGCCTTTGGCGGCACAGCGCTGAACATCTCGCTGGGTGGTGACCCCGCGTTGGTCGAAGCGACCCGCAACAGCTATGGCGATGCGATGTTCGCCCTGCTGCAGTATTTGCCGGGGACCGAGATCCTGTCGGGTCTGACCATCATTCTGATCGTCCTGTGGTTCGTTACGTCGTCGGATTCGGGTTCCTTTGTGATCGATATGCTGACTGCCGGTGGCGATCCGAACCCACCCAAGGTTCAGCGCATCTTCTGGGCCGTAACCGAAGGTGCCGTCGCATCGGTTCTGCTGGTCGCAGGCGGTCTGAACGCGCTACAAGCGGCGGCGGTCGTGGCGGGCTTCCCTTTTGCGGTGGTGTGTATGCTGATCCTGATCGGTCTGGTCAAAGCCCTGCGTTGGGACACGCTCATTATCTATCGCCACAATCAGCAGTACCGGAACGATGAGGAGGCTGACCACGCCATGCCCCCCGAACTCCCCGGTGAGCTTTATGGCGCAGAGCCGAGCGTGGGGAATGCTGCCTCGCAGCCTGCCGAATAAGGGCTCGCTCTCTTCAAACATCTCTTGGCCCCGATCGTTTCCGGTCGGGGCCTTTGCGTTTCCGGATTGTCGTCATTCTAGCAAAAAGTCTGCCTGAATTGACCCCATGGATAGCTGAGATGCCTTGGCTCAAAATGAGAGTATGCCCGCGTCGAAATCGAACAGGGCAGGCATATGGCAGATCAAACAAAGCAGCGGTCAGTTTCGTTGTGCAAGGCAGTCGGCCTTTGTGCACTCCTGACCATGCCGTCATTGGGCTTTGCCGCGCAAAGTGCCGTGCCGCTGCTGCCAGAAATTCTGATCTCTGCTGATGATCTTCAGGCCTCCGAGACTGGTGACCCAGCGGTGATAAGGCTGTCACTTTCGCAGCAGCCGGATGCTGTGGTGACGTTGAACCTGCAAGGGGACAAAGAATGCCGTGTCTCTCCGAATAAACTAACCTACCGCTCTTCGAATTGGGATCTCGCGCAGACCCTTTCTGTTCTTGCAATACCTGACGCCGCGGCCGAAGGGCTTCACCGTTGTCAGCCCCGGATCAGCATCGAAACAGAGGACCGGACCTACAAAGCCATTGCCGCAACGCTTCCATCGGTTGCGATTAAGGACGCCCCAGTCGACGCCGTTTCCGAGCGACTAGAGACGATCCTGCGCAAAGACTTCTCAAGCACGCTTGTGCAACAACAGGCGATCATCTCGGGCATCATGACAGATGCAACGCGCCGATTGACCCGAGGCTACTACGGCCTCAAATGCGGCGTGGTAGAGCCCTTTGACATTTCTGGTCACGTTGAAATCAAGAAGACCTCGCGTGCAGTGCGCGGCACCTTCGGCGAAGAGACTGTGGCCTGCCACGGGGCGCGGCGCCAGATCGGCTCAGGGCGGTTTGCCTTGTCCGAGTCTGATACATTGGGGCGCCAGTCGTTGCTGAGCTACACGCATATGGTCGAAACCCACTCTCCCCGAGCGCTGAAGGGGCGCTTTGTCGGCGGCTACGGGAGTGAGGCAGCCGTCGAAAAGCTCGCTATGGGGACGATTTCGGGGGCAGGCACCCATGCCGGGCTATACGGAGTCCAGCGGTTCCGAAAGATCCTGCTGTTGTCCTACTTTGCCTCTGCGGTTCTGGGGCACCACTCCTATGATCTGCAATTCCCTGACAGCGGTGGCGCGATCGACGCAAGCGGCACCTACGACTATGCGGCTGCCCTCGCGGGTATCGGGCTGTCTGGTCAGCGCTCCGCTGGCCCATTTGTTTTGCACCCCAAGGCAGACCTCCGCCTGACCTACGGAGAAGCATCCACCAGTCGGGTTCGCGCGACACAAGGGCCAACCCAGAGTTTTGGAAACTTGGATATGCCTGCCTATCAGGGATTGCGCAGCGGGTTGGAGCTCGGGTTTGAATTCGATCACCCCTCGCTCGCGTCCGTTGGGTGGGATCGCGCGATCTGGGTTGCGCCCCGTCTGGGGTGTTTGTCCGATGTCGTCCAAGGGGATCTGAACTGTGATAGCGGATTGAAGATGCAGTTTGATGCCGCGCACACCGTTTCCCAGACACGTTACAGTTTGGGGCTCGACGCGCAGGCAGACCGGACCAGCCGGTGGCGCGGTGTGACAGTGTCCAGGACAGTCGCGCTGGACTCGGCAGGAGGACATGTGCGCACGAGCCTTGGTATGAACGACCGCTCCAAACCCACATACGAATATGCGTTTAGTTTCGAATTCTGAACAATCGCCACAAAATCGGCCCAATTTGCGTATTTAGGAAATGGTTAACGTGTAAATCATTGTGTCGATTTGAAGGGTGTTGGTGAAACAGGTTTGGCGCGCATATCCCCCGACTTTTCTTGTCCATGACCGAGGCTCTCGATGAGAGCAGGGGCCGTGCAAGCGTTGGCGCAGCTGGTCGGTTTGGCGCTAGCGGTCGGGATTTCTGTTGTCATCAGCCATCGCCTCGGAGCCTCTCCCGAGGCTGACGCCTTCTATCTGGGGCGGCGATTGGTCACCGGTCTTCAGGAGATCCTAGTGCAAGTGCTGTCATTGGTCTTTTTGCCAATGGTCGCCATGCAGGCCAGCTCGCGCGGCGTTGCCAAACTTGCGATGTGGGTCGCGCTTGGCGGGATTGCGATCGCATTGGTCTTTGCTCTCAGTGCACATTTTGTCGTTGCTGCGATTGCTCCGACGTTGACAGGGGACGCAGCTGTCTTGGCCGAGCGGGTCATAATCGTTCTCTCAGCATCACTTCCCCTTGCTCTGCTGGGTGTTCTCGCGGGGTCGGCGTTGAATTTGGCTGGCTGGTTTGCGTGGCCCGCGATCCTACGTCTGTTGCCCCGCGTGCTGGTGTTGACGGTCTTTCTGCTGGCCCTTGGCGCACAAGCCAGCGTGACGTGGGCTGCGTTCGCTTTTGTCGGGGGCAATGCGGTCGCGCTCTTGCTTATGGTGCCTTTCGTGCGCTCTGGGCCGGTTGTTCCGAGCGCGCGTCCCCAAATTGGAGCAGCCCTATTGTTGGTTGTCGGAGCGCAGGCGGCGCTCTGGTTCGAGTCGGCGTTGGCTGCGCGTACGGGCGTTGGCGGGGTTGCTCTATTGGAAATGGCGCAGCGGGTCGGAGCATTGCTCGGAAACACGCTGGCCTTGGCGGTGTTGGTGCCGGTTTTTGCCAAGTGGACAGGATCCCCGAAACTGCGCACCCCTCTGAACTTCTGGCGAACTGTGGCAGGTGGCTTGACGGTCTTGATCCTCGTGCAGGGGACAGTGATCTACAACGCGCCAAAGATTGTTGATCACATCTTGGGGCAGGGGGCGCTCGGGGCCGCTGCGCAAGCCGAGCTGACACCGATCCTGATCGTCATGGGATTTGCGCCTTTCGCTACCTTCCTGTCGCGGGCCTTTTTGATCTGGGTGTTGACACGACAGGGAAAAAACGCGCTCGGGATTGTTGCACTGGCGGTGCTGATTGATCTGGCGGTACGCGCTGGTGTCGGAGTCTGGCTGTTGCCGAGCTTGGGTGTGGGTGCAGTTGCGCTTGGGATGGTTCTGGGGCCGAGTGCGGTGGCGCTGCTGCTTTGGGCGCAGAACAAAGCTGATTTGCGTGCAGCACGCCTTTCGCTGGCGCCTCTGCTGGGGGCCGGATTGGGTCTGCTGGCAGTGGTGGGGTCTGGGATTGTACTCGCCGTCGTGGTGCCTTGGCTCGGGTCGACACAGGCTGTGCCCACACTTGTTCTAATCGCTGTAAGTGGCGTGATTGGGATGGCCGTCACTGTCCTGTGGATTTGGTGGCGCAATGCTCTGTGGGTTTTCAAGTTTTGAGGAGGTGCAGGATGACCGGGCGTCTTTGTGCAATGATTATGGTCGCAATGGCCTCGCCTGCCTTGGCAGAGGGGGTGGACCTAACCGCTCCAGCACCAGCGCAATCCCCGATGCTTGGCTTGGCCTTTCCTGGAAATAAGCCTGAGTTTTACGGATTGCTCGCAGACGCGGGTATGAGTTGGGCGCGGATCAGTGCCTCTTGGCAGGCAATTGGCAAGCCAGACGGATCGTTTGACTTCACAGAGATTGATAGGCGCATTGCCGGATTGCAGGCGAACGGACTAATCCCGTTCGTGACATTCGAAAGCGATGCCGATTGGGCAACCGACCCCGCAACCCACAGGGTCAAGAATGCAGCGCCGTTGGATCTAGGGGCGTGGCAGCGATTTGTGACCACAGTGGTAGAGCGCTACGATGGAGATGGTCAGGGGGACATGCCGGGTTTGCGGGCGCCTCTGCGCTATTGGCAGGCCGCGAACGAGTATGTGAGCGACACAAATGCTTCTGGCGGATGGGCGGCGGGCAATGCAGCTTTGCTGGCTTATATCAA
Source organism: Donghicola sp. XS_ASV15 (assembly GCF_041224595.1). Taxonomy (NCBI): domain Bacteria; kingdom Pseudomonadati; phylum Pseudomonadota; class Alphaproteobacteria; order Rhodobacterales; family Roseobacteraceae; genus Donghicola; species Donghicola sp. XS_ASV15. Next base: position 36,112 of record NZ_JBGFGN010000153.1, read on the forward strand.
CGCAGCGCATGACGCCGTTAAATCGGCTGATCCCAAAGCGACCTTTGTCTTGGGGGGAACCGCAGCTTTTGTGATGGATGTCGCCTTGGTCAATCAAGGCCATGCGGACTGGACCGTGCGCCAGTTCTGGAATGATGGGTCCGAGTTGGTTTACTCGCCCAAAACATCAAAGTCGGACAGGGTAACCGCGATGGTCGAGGGCCGGCTCAAATTCGTACTGTCGCAGGCACGTTATGATGTTGCCGACATTCACTTGTATGGCCCCGAAGAGCGCGACCCCAAGCGGATCGAAGCGCTGAAAGCGTGGTCCGGTGGCCGCCCTGTGGTCTCGACAGAGTGCGGTGGCCCGAATTTGGACTACGGGGCAGAGTACAGCCCCAAGGCGCATTTCATGGTAGTGATTAGCCGCAATCTGAATGTGTTTGCTCAGGGCGGACAAGCGTGCCTGTGGTTCGGCCTTGGCGAAGAGATGCAGACCACTGTCGGGAACGCCCGGGTGCCGCTCTATGATCTGCAACGTCAGCCGAAACCGGGGGTCTACGCCTACCGCTTGCTTGCGCGAATGCTGCCCAAAGGTGCTCGCGTTTCACTGATTGAAAACGGATGGCAAATCACCATTGCTGATGGGCGCAGCCTGCAACTGTTGCGCAAGGGAGGTGCGGGCGCTGGCGCGATCAGCCATTGCGTGCTGGAAAAGGCGCTAGATCGTGTCTTGCCCGCAACGGATTATGAAAGTTGTGCTAACGCAATGCTTGTTTTGAAAGGCGATCTGGTTAGAAATGCTCTGACAAAATAAAAGGGCAAAGCCCATAGACCAGCTGGAGAGCAGCCAATGCTGGACCACTACCGGGATCTGTTCCGCCTGTACAAGCGGACCATACTGATTAGCATGTTTTGCGCGGCTGTCCTTGCTTGGACAGGCAGCACCATTTTGCTGAAAACATCACCTGCCTATAAATCGACGGTGACGTTGAACATGCAGCCCTCGGAAGAGGAACTGGCGTTTAACCGGACCTTTATGGGGGTCAGTCAGTTCAATCCAGCAACGATCATCACGCAGACCCACATCGAGGTTCTCCTGAGCCGACCGGTGGCCGAGCGGACGCTCGATATTCTGCTGGAACAAGCCGATAGCGAGAACGAGATGCCCGAGGCAGGCATCTTTGACCAGTTCAAAGGCTTTCTGTGGCGAAGCTATGCACGCCTCAATTACGGCAAATTCGTTGAGGCGTCCGAGCGCCTTCAGATGATCAATCTGCTGCGAGAGTCTGTCCAGGTCGAGTTTGTGGAGGGGTCCTATATTTTGAACCTGACGGCACAGTCCGAGTTTCCGATGCTGGCGGCCCGCATGGCGAACGCCTATGCACAGGCCTACGTGGACCTCACGCGGCAGGAGTTTTCGAACGGGGCAACCAAACTGGCGGACCTGGTCCGGAACCTCAAGAACGAGCGTGAACAGGAATTGCGCGGCCTTCTGGTCGAACGCGAGCAGGTGCGTGAAGAGCTAAGCATTAACGATCTGTGGCAAGAGGCGGATGTCCTGCTTCTGTCCCGTAGCGCGACGCAGCAGGACATCGACGAAGACGTCATTGATCTGGAACTGCGCAAGAACGAGTTGGCCAAGCTCAAGGAACAGCTGGACGGTGGGCGTGCCTCGCAGCCGGTGGCGCGCCTCGAAGAAGAAATCCGCCAACGCGAGGCGCGGTTGGTGCTGCGCCGACAGGCTCTGGCGCGGACTGACAAAGAACTGTCTGAGCAGGCAGAAAAAGAGCGCAGTCTTAAGCAGTTGGAAGCGCGCTACCAAGCCGTCGAAATGGACTTGGACGAGTTGCGCGATCGTCTGGTGAACCTAGAAATGAGCGAAGCGACGATCTTGTCTCAGGTGCAGGTGATCAACCCAGCGACACCTGCGCTCTATCCGTCTTTCCCCAAGGTCTTTGTAAACACGATTATGGCCACAATTGTTGGAGCTCTGGCCGTTGTGATGCCGGTGATCCTGATCGATGTGGTTGGGATGCGCGTGCGGACCTACTCTGATTTGCAGGCCATCTTAGGTGGGCACGCGCTACCGTCCGCCCGCAAAGGCATGGAACGTCCGGGACTGGCGCGGTGGCGCAGAGGCCGGATGTCTGGCCTGAGCCGCGAGTTCCGGAACTTCTCGGAACAGTTCGGCCGACGGATGAGCAAGGAAGACCATTGGACCAAAGAGCATATCTTTGTCACCGGCTTCCTGCCTTATGAAGAGATCAAGCGCCTGCGCGATGTGGTTGCGATGGCGGTCGAACATTCGAATCCCCGCCGTAGCGGCGATATGCCGTATGTGATTACAGCGATTGCACCGGTTGCCTCTGTGCAGGACTGGGACGAACTTCCCGATGGCCCGATTATCCTAGGCGTGCCGCCTGCGCAGGTCGATGCGCTGGAAATTCGCGAATTGCAGGCCGTGGGGCAAGACAATCCCCGTAAACCCTTTATGCTGATCTGGAACTAACGCCGTGGTGGACCGTCAGATCCATCGCCAGCGCGCTTGGAAACGTGCAGGCCTTGCGCTGCTGGTCGGCATGGCGCTTGCGGCTGCGATGGCGTCGTTTGGTGCCGGGTGGTTTGCTATGCTGCCACTGGTCGCAATGGTGTGGGGGGCTGGCATTGCGCTGCACCGCGCGGGTGCCGTCCCTGTGATTGTTTATCACAGCATTTCACCGGACGCAGGCTGGCTGCCGTGGAGTCAGAACACCTCGGTCAGGCCAGAGGTGTTCGAGCGGCATATGACCGTGCTGGCGCGCATGGGATGGACCGTGCTCAGCCGCGAGGCCTTCCAAGGAGCAAGAGCGCGAGGTCTTCGGCTGCCCGCCAAAAGTGTGATGATCCATTTCGATGATGGTTATCTGGACAACTGGGTCGCGGCAGTTCCAATCCTGCGGAAATACGGTGCACCCGCGACCATCTTTGTGTCGTCCGATTTTATCGACGCATCCCAATCGCGTCGTCCCACGATCGACGAAACACCAACTGATTGGCGTGGGTACATGAACGCCGCCGAACTTCGCGCTCTGGATGCCGATCCTTTGATCGAGATCGCGTGTCATGGGGCGGACCATGCAAGGGTTGCGGTGTCTTCTGACATTGTCGACACGCTGAGTGAGGCCAACTGGCGGCAACACGCACCATTGTTCTGGAACAATTCAGAAGACAAATCCCGCTGGTTCGAGGCAACTGAGCCCGCACTCCCCTATGGTAATTTGGTTCGCCAAAATGACTCCGCGTTGACGTCACCTTCTTGGACTGAAGCGGGCATCGAGACCAAAGCGGTTTTCGAAGCACGCGTTCGCGCCAGCCTGATCCGTGCGCGTCATCTGCTGAAAGATGTTCTGGGCCGCGACATCGATTTCCTGTGTTGGCCCTATGATCGCGTGACGAACGCCTCGGCCTTGATTGCCCGAGAAGTCGGCTTCGAGACGTTGACCGGCGGACGAGGCGAAAACCGAGAGGGAGAGGACCCCTGCCTGCTGTCGCGCACGCACATCAATGATTTCGCGGCGGGTCCGGGCTCTCTCTGGGTCGAGGAACTGGTATTCCGCGCCAAACTTGGCGTCGCAGCCGGACATTACTGGTGGATGCCTGTGACGGCTCTGGCGCGGCGGCGGCGGGCCAGATTTTTGCCCTCTCCCAAGGGACCAGGCGCATGATCATCCGGACGCGCTCGCTCTGGAGCGACTTCGCGATTGGTTTGGCAGCGGGGTGTGCAGCGGCCATTCTGGCGCTTGCCTTTACTATTTTAGGGCATCCCGAATTGGCGCTGATCCTGCCTGTCGCCGCGGTGATCGGACTGGCCTTTGCCGCGCATCCGTTTGTGGGGATCAGCGCACTGCTCTTCTTTGCGCAACTTGATGGCATTCAGGACAAGATCTTTCCCGGCGACGGGTTCAAGTTGATGACTTTGGGCACGATGGTCGGCGTGATGGTGACGGCGTTCCGTCAGCGCGGGATGGTGCGCGAAGCGCTGATGCAGCCCATCGCGATCATGGGCATGCTCTTGGGACTGTCGATGATCGTCAGCGCATTTGGGGCCGAGAGCAAATATATGGCCGCCAACAGCCTGCGCCGCCTGCTGGCCATGATCATCTTTATGTATTTGATCATCATTTTGGTGAACACGCGGGCGCGGTTCGAGCGGGCGATGATGATCCTCGCGCTGACGTCTTTGATCTCGGGCGTCATTCTGATCCTTGACGTAAAGCTTGGAATGACGCTGATTTCGACGTCTGATGCGGCAACAACGGCGCGAACAGCCGAAGGGTTCGAGCGGTCGTCGGGGGCATCGCAATATAACCCGACCACGGCGGCCACGATGATGCTGACGGGCGTGATCATCGCTGTCGTCATGTACATCGAGCAAGATCGCTACAAACGGTTCTACATGGCCGCGGCGGGGATCGGTACGCTTGCGCTGATCTTCAGCTTCGCGCGGTCATCGTTTCTTGTTTATACAATCACGGCGATCTTTCTCTTCTATCGCTACCGGCAACATCGCCTGATCATTCCGGTCTTGGTGATTGGCGGGATGTTTGCGCTGATGATGCTGCCGTTTCTACCAGCCAGCTATTACGAGCGGATCGCTTCGATTTTCGGCGGGGGCGGAGGGGATTGGACCCTTGGGCGGCGCATGACCTATAATGTGATCGGGGTGAACCTGCTGACAGAGAACCCGTTGTTCGGTGTCGGCCCCGGCAACTTCAAAAAGCACTTCGTGGACAGCGCCTATCGTTATCTGCCGGGTCGGACGATGTATGGGCGCCAATTGCATAATATGCACCTATCAATCATGGTCGAATACGGCCTGATCGGCGCGACCTTCTTTTACGGGATGGTCATCGCGGCATTTCGCGGCGCGAGAGAGGTCATGCGCGCACCGGCGGACAATGACATCGGCCATCTGGCGACGGCGTATTTCTATGCCCTTACGGCCTATATGCTGGTCAGCGTCTTTGTCCCGAATGAGTACAACAAATACACATGGATCATGCTCGGCCTCGGGGCCGCCCTGCCGCGCGTGAACCGCAAGGAGGTCCTATGAAGATCTGGGCCATTGTCAGCGACTTCCCCAAAGTGACCGAGACTTTTGCGCTCGCCAATGTACAGGCGTTTCGCAATGCGGGGCACAAGGCGGATGTGTTTCATATAAAGCCGTTCCGCTCAGCGGAAATTGTGCATCCCGAGGCGCGTGGCATCGTCGATGATGCGTTGCATCTGGGGTATGCCGCGCCGCGCACGGTGTTGCTGGCTGCGCTGGCCGCCATCCGCAGCCCATTGCGTACCGCACGGGTGATCCGGCGAATTGTCGGGGCCTTTCGTGCAGAGCCGCGGCACCTTGGTATCTCGCTTATGCTGCTGCCTCAGGGGCTGGCGCTAGGGCAACTTGCACGTCGCAGCGGGGTGGACCGGCTCTATGCTGAATTCGCGGGGTATCCGGCGACGGTGGCCTGGATTGCCTCGCGCACCAGCGGGATTCCCTTTGGCTTCTCGGCACATGCCCATGACATTTTCATTACCCAAGGACTGCTGGACGTGAAGGCCCGCGCCGCAAGTTTTGTGCGGACGATTTCAGATTTCAATCGCCGGTTTCTGGTGCAGAAGGCATGCGTTTCACAGGACAAAATCCATGTGATCCGGTGCGGTGTTGCACCAGAGCGCACGCAAAGCGCCTTGCCCGTCGCGCCAACAGAAGGAGAGCCGTTCCACATCGTGTTCGTCGGCGCTTTGCTGCCGCGAAAAGGTGTAGATGTTCTGCTTAAAGCGCTCAGCCATCTACCCAAAACGCTGAACTGGCGACTGACCATTGTTGGCGGTGGCTCTCAGGAGGCATCTTTGCGCGTCGCGGCTGAGGATTTGCCCGATGGGTGCGTGGATTTCCTTGGCGCGCTGCCCTCGGATCAGGTGCAGCAGACGATGGCAGAGGCGCATCTTGTGGTTGTGCCATCGATCGAAGGCGAGGGAGGCCGAAGCGAAGGAATCCCGGTTGTTCTGATGGAAGCGATGGCGCAGGGGCGGCCGGTGATTGCGTCGCGGCTGTCGGGGATCCCGGAACTGGTCGAAGAGGGACTGACCGGTTGGCTGGTGCTCCCCGGAGATGCACGGGTCTTGGCGACCCGGATCGAACAGGTTTTTGGGAATTACCAAGGTTCTTTGGGTTTGGCTGCCGCCGGGCAGGCCCGCGTTCGGGCGCACTACAACATAGAGCAAAACGCGGCGGAATTGCTGGCCTTGATCGAAGGGGACTAGGGAATGGTTTTTGTGTTCTGGGCCGCCGTTGTGTTTCTGGCCTATGTGATCTTTGGCTACGGGCTTCTGTTGCTGGGCTTCTCGCGACTCGCGTCTGCAAGGCCAGCCACGAACTCTGCGAACTCGCAGCGGGTCGATATTCTGATCCCTGCCCACAACGAGTCCGCCTGCATCGCGGAAAAGCTGCGCAATACGCTGGATTTGAACAACCCGCAGGATCATCTGGTGCGCATCATTGTCATCGATGACGGATCGACCGATGGCACTGCAGAGATTGTTCGCAGGCTGGCGCTTCCTCAGGTAGAGTTGATCGAAACGCCGGGACGGTTGGGCAAGCTGGCCGCGATGAATCTGGTCGTCCCGCAGCTCAGCGGAGACATTGTGATTTTCACGGACGCAAATGCAATGCTTCTGCCCGAAACACTAGAGGCCTTGGTTGCACCCTTTGCCGACCCCGAAGTGGGGGGTGTCTGCGGGCAGATCAGCGTGAATGCGAAAACCGCTGGTCAGATTGGCCGGGCCGAGTCGCTGTTCTGGCGGTACGATCAGGCGATGAAAGCCGCCGAAGCCCGCTTGGGCGGCGTGTGCTCGGCGCAAGGCTCGATCTATGCGATGCGTCGGGAGTTGGTTCCCGATGTGCCGCCCGGCGCTGCTGATGATTTCTATATCTCGGTCGCGGCTGTCGAAGCCGGATACCGTTTGGCCTTTGCACCCAATGCCTTGACTGAGGAAGTGGTCACGGAAAAGGCCACCAAAGAGATGGGCCGAAGAGTTCGATCAACCGAAATGGGGTGGCGGGCACTGATGAGATATCGTGCGTTGATGAACCCGCTGCGGACCGGATGGTATGGGTGGCAGCTTTTGTCCCACAAAGGGATGCGCCGCATGGCGCCCTTTGCCTTGGCTCTTGTGTTCCTATCTAACCTTTTCTTGATCGGTCAGGGATGGTTTTATGCTCTGACGGGACTGGGACAGATCGCTGGATACGTGCTGGTTGCGTTGGCTTGGGCCATACCTGCGTTGCGCAAACTGCCGCTGGTGGGCGCAGCCATGTTCTTTGTGATGGGCAATCTGGCCATGTTTCTCGGGCTGGTTCGGTACTGGCGTGGGCGGGAAAGCTCGCTTTGGACACCTGTAAGAGAGGGCTGACACTGTGACACCGATCTTTGTTCTGGGCCTGCAGCGCTCTGGTACCACTTGGATGGCGAACCAGTTGGCGGCCTTGCCGTCGGTCGCCGCTGTTGAGGCCCCCGAGCATCGCGGTGTTCACGAAAGCATTTATTTTTCGCACTTCGCCAAAGCGTTCGGCCCTTGGTCCCGCTTAGAGAGCCGCGTGCGCTTCGCGCAGGCTTTTGTACTGTCTGATTACGGGCAGCTCTTGGGGCTGACGCCAGAGCTTTTGGCGGTCGATATGCGCGAAGCCAAGAGCTATGCCGACCTGTTTCGGATCGTAATGGACCGTCATGCGCGGGCGCAGAGTGCCGAGGCATGGGTCGAGAAATCTCCGCACCACACGATGATGTATCGACGGCTGAAGCGCGCGTTTCCCGATGCGAAGTTCGTACTGGTGCACCGCCGGACCGAAGGGATGATCCTGTCACGCTTGTCGGGTTTTGGCCGGACCCCGACCGAGGGTTTCCGGCGCTATGCAGATATCGCTCGAGCCAGTGTCGTGAACACGCTGTATGGTCGATATCTGAAGCGGCTGTCGCGGCGCAGGGACTGTTTCTATCTGCGGTACGAGGATCTGCACAAAGATGACGGGCGCCTCCGAGCATCCCTTCTGCGGTTCCTAGGCGTGTCTGGCAGTGTCGACGAGATGGAGAGTCAGTATGAGGCCAACACCAGTTTCGACCGTGCGCCGCGCAAACCTCTGAGCCAAAAGGATCTAACGGTCATGGTCGTCGCTGGGATTTTGGCGTACTTGATGCCACTGACACTTTTGGTGCTGGCGCACCGTCTTCGCGGTGCGGTGCGCGGGATTGTCTGGCCCGACTGGTGTTGGAAACGAACCGGTTTTCACCCCGATGTACAAGACGCCGGGGTGACGCGCCCTTAGTAGTCCTGATCGCTGTCGGCGCGTGTGAAATACCAATGCCGATGAAGCGAGGGCATCTGCGCATTCATCTTTGTGTCTTCGGCGTGGAGCTGGAGCAGCGTCATCGGCTTGCTGTGCAAGAAACCAAGGCCTTTGAGCATTGACACTGGCCATGCACATTCGGGCAGCTGAAGGATCGATTGTTCCGCGCCCTGACGTTCCATCAACTGGTTCGCAGCGCGCAAGAGCAACGCATAAGAGCGTGAATCTCCGCTCTCGGTAAAGATGTCGACGACCAGGCCGTTGGTCCGGTCTTCTTTTTCTTCGAGACGCGTGACGACATAGCCGCGCAGGGTCTCGCCCTGCCACAGAGCGAGCGTGTCGTAATCATGAAGCGGGAACTGATGGAAGCGCCAGTTCAGGTAGTCCGCGTCGCGCGCCAGAGTCATGCGGTATCCGTATTTGGCGCGACTCCACAGGTCGTTAAAGGCAGCGCCGAAATGCAGGACATTGGTGATCCGCTCGTCTTCGCGAAGGGAGGGGGCACTGCGTTGTGAAATGTTACGAGCAATCCGGAACGAGCCGTCGAATGCGCTGCCCATCGGCGCGGGCAGACCTTTGCGGCGAGACAGCATCCGACCTGGACGCAAAGGCGCAAAGTAGTTCCGCAGCATGACTTCGCCTGTCATGCCTAGCTTGCGATACAGGTTGGCGATCTCATCGTTTGCGGGCATCCCACCGTAGTAGGGCCCATTGTTAAAGAAACTCCGAACAATCGGCAGGCCAGCGCCGCGGTGGCGCGGATCGACGCCGACGGCCACAGGCCACCATGACTGCGATTCCTTGCCCTCGATCCACAGGGTGTGGGGCAGGATCAGGCAGGCACCGACCATTGCGCCGTCTTTTTGGGTGCCGCGGCCAAAGGTGCGCGCGCCGCTCGCATCTGGCTTTTTGAATAGCCATTCCCATGCGACGGCTTTTCGGGCCGCGCTTTCTGCGGAAAAGACGTCTCGCATTAGGGTGACGAAGTCATCGCGACGGGTGTTGTCGAATTCGAACATTGCAGGGCGGGACATGCGGGCTCCTCCTTCGGTCACTGGCATGCAAGTGAAAACAGGGTCTCGTGGGCGCGGATCGACGCCCCGAGTTGATAACGCGCCGCCATCGCTTGTCCGCGTTGACGGTAGGTTTGGCGACGGACAGGATCGGCTGTCATGGCCAGAATTTCAGCAGCGATATCCTCGGGCGCGTCAGAGCGCACAAGAGCGCCGCTCTGGCCATTTTCCAGCAGATGCGGTGGGCCGTAGGGGCAATCGACGCTTAGGACCGGCAGACCGGCAGCCATTGCTTCGATAATTGCGTTGCCCAACCCTTCGAGCTGAGATGTGCACAGGAACATGTCTGAATCTGCCAAGGCGGCCGGAATGTCGCGGTTCAATCCGGGCAGAGAGACGGCCCCGCTGAGGCCATATGCCGACACCTGCGCCTCAAGTGCCTCGCGGCATGGCCCTTCGCCGTGAATCGTCAGACGCAAATCGGGGTTGCGGGCATGTGCCAGAGAGAACCCGTCGATCATTAGGTCGAAGCGTTTTTCAGGCGCAAGGCGTCCGACACTCACCAAGCGGGTCAGGCGGCCTTTGGGGGCAGTCAGATCTGCCAATGCATCCACCACAGGGTTTGGTAAGCAGGTGAAACGCGGAACCTTTGCACCCAGCAGTGTGCGGTGTTCCTCGCCGATCTGGGGGAGGGGGGCCACCAGTGCAGTAGCCGAGGGGTAAAGCGCCCGCATTAGGGCGACCCGAAGATTGCGTGCCCCCACCTGAGCCAAAAACCCGTTCAAGGGTGTGTGCTCGGAAATCACGGCACGAGTCTTGGTGCCTGACAAGCGGAGCGCGGCCAGAGCCAACAGGTTACCCGCGTTTGTCGCGGTATACGTCAGGTCGAACCGCTCGCGACGCAGCAGACGGGCAAGGCCAAAGATTGCGCGGCTGGCCCGTGCGCCCGCCAGATCCAGAACGCGGACGTCTGTGGGGATCTGGTCTAGCAAGGTGCCCTCACGCCTTTGCAAGATCAGGGTGGGCTGAAAGCGGTTCCGGTCCAGAGAGGTGAGAAGGCGCAAGATGACCTGCTCGGCGCCGCCCATCTGGAAGTGAGGCAGAATGAATGCAATACGTTGTACCATGTCGATCTACCGGACTTAGGCTAACGCGCGAGGCGAAATGGGCTGCCCTTCGATCAGGGCTGGCTTTTGGCGTTGGGGCGGGCATGCCGGGCCAACGACCGCCAAATCGAGGACATAGCGTTCGATGGTGTACTGGCCTGCATCGGTCTTGCAGTCGTAGGCGAAACGCGCACCGATTTCGTCGAGGGGGGTCAGCGCGACCCGCGCATTCCGAATGCGGCCATTCCCAAGGATAATCCGAACTTGCAGATCGTGTGTGAAGGGCAGCGCGATGGGCCGCGCCAGAACGATAGTCCGACCATCAAGAGCTGCGACGGATTGCGAGAGCCCCGTACGGCGATCCAGCAGCCGCAACCCCATCCGAGACGCGCGCTCATTTGCCAGTTGATCCGAACGTTTGCCGGTCAAGCGCTTGCGAGTTTCTTGAATTGCACGGCGCAGAACGTTGAGACCAACTTTACCAAAGAGGACGACCTCGGCGCGATAATTCACCGGCGCATCAATCAGCATGTTGTTGTAGCGCGACCGAATCCGCTTGGTGGTGCCGTGAGTCATGTAGGCCTGAGAATGCCCCACAAGCCCGGGCTTCACTGCGAACTTCCGATCATAGTCAGGAACCCGCTCGCGCTCGATTTGCGCGATTGCCTCGCGGACAGGGCGGGGGCCCACCAGATTCATATCGCCGCGCAGCACGTTGAAAAGCTGGGGCAGTTCGTCCAACCGGGATGCCCGCAAGAAACGGCCAAGAGGTGTCTCGATGTTGCTTCCGGCTGGCAAAACCTGATTGGCGGTGAGTTCCGCCGCCTTTTTGTCATCCAAAGTACGGAACTTCAGAATGTTGAAGGGTTTCTGATCTTTGCCGATGCGCTTGCCGGAATAAATGATCCTCGGGCCTTGCGTCACAAACAGCGCCGCGGCGATCATCGCCATGAGCGGTAGAAAGACGAGTATGACGACCATAACCAGCGAGGCATTGTAAACACGGTGAATCCGAGGGTTGCGCGGCGCAAAACCGGTCGTGATCCCGCGGCGCATCGGGGCATCTTCAGATAAGGGTAGGGCCACTACCGGCCTGGACGCAGTGCCAAAGGCACGCCCATGGGCAAGGAAACTCATCATCGCTCTCCAAAACTCGTACACACGGTCTTCGCCGCTTTTTTGTAACTATGGTTAACAAATCTGGCTTTACTTGGGACAGATTGCGCCTAAGCGTGAGTTTTCGGAGCCCATCGGTTTGCGCCCCGAAATTCCAATATTCTTGGTGGTTTTGCCTTAGGGGCGCGCTGAGATCTTGGAATTGTGACGGGAATGCGCCGTCAAGATGGCCGCTCTCGGGAGATTTATTCATCCTGTCCGGTGTCTCAGAGTTGCAATCCACAAAACTGCGAAGGTGCGATTCCCGAATTGTTGCTCTGTTGACATTAGAGGACGACTTATCCGATACAGCCAACCGTGAGGGCCGTTAGCTCAGCTGGATTAGAGCAGGGAACTTCTAATTCTCAGGTCGGGGGTTCGAGTCCTCCACGGCTCGCCACATTCATCAAGTTGTAGTCAGAAAAACCAGATGAATGCGCAAACGAAACCAAAAGCGTGCGCAAAGCCTGTCAAGAGAAATCTACGCGTGTTTTGTGGTTATTTACGGTGGCAAGGGCGGTTGGTGCTTCGAGAACAATCAGGTTTGCGCGTTTGCCAGATATCTGTCTGTGAAAGCCGCGGGTTGCCGCATCGGTACTTCCGGCCCAGACCTGCCTTTCAGCCTTGGCCGATCTCCGCGGTGCAGCTTCACCAGACCGGCCACTCGTCCTTCACGCAGCATTTTCGGAGGGTGAACAGAGGTGGTCCTGGAAATTCGACCAGTTTGCCGCCGTGCTAAGCTATAGCATTGGTTTCATTTCAGGCGGCAACCTTCAAGTCCGGAGATCGTCTATCATAGGCCTCGTCCGGCGTCATGATCCCATGTGATGAGTGCGGACGTCTTTCGTTGTAGTAAGTGATCCAGTTGCCGATCCCGTTCCGGGCTTCGGAGCCGGTTTCGAAAGCATTCAGGTAGATGCATTCGTATTTGAGTGATCGCCACAGCCGCTCGATCATTCGGTTGTCGATCCAGCGCCCCCGACCATCCATCGAGATTTTGACCTTCGCATCGCGCAACACGTCTGTGAAATCGGTGCTGGTGAATTGCGAACCTTCGACGCCAGCTGTCTGCGAATAGCGTAGTAACCCTGCGTCGTAGCTACCGGAGCATTCAATGCCGACGCGTTGCAGATCCCCGAAAGACCTCATCCAGGTCAACATCAAGCGATAGCCGTGACGGGTCGTGGGAAAGCTCTCGATGCCGAGCACACGGTCGTACTGGTCTACGACAGCTGCAACATGTAAATCCTTGTGGGTATCTGCGCCTCCGACGACGTGCGATGTTTCTGGGGTTTCGGCCATTTGTTGATCCTTTCCGGGGTCACGTCCGTCAAGGTGGTGTAATTTGTCGGGTGGCCTGAGGTCATGATCAGGCGGCTTTTATGCTGAGAATTGGGTCTGTCTCCTCGTTGTCGATCTGAGCGAATGCCTCGACCATCATGTAGCGGCTGGCGGTTT
>NZ_JBGFGN010000013.1:0-5672 GCF_041224595.1 Donghicola sp. XS_ASV15
CGCACCTTCAAATACAAGTCCACGGTGTATATCCCCAAGCCCTCCCGAAATCCGAAAGGGCAAAAGTGGACGACTTTTACGCCGCCCGCGACAACACTATGCCGTCGCTACCGTGGCCGAGTATTGCTCCGCCGTTCACAAGCAGACCGGCAAACACCTGCATCACGGGCGCAGCGAGGCTGAGCTTACCATTAGGGTCGAGACGCACAACAAAACGTCCGAGGCCAAGCCCAGCGCCTGCCACGCAAAGGTTGAAAGCCGCAGTGCCAAGGCCCATGGCAAAGGTCGCGATGATCCCGGCGGTCAGGATGCCGAAGTGCCAGCAGATCACCAGAAGGAAGAGCGCACCCGAGCAGGGCCGCATGGCGATGCTGATCACCAGCGCGCTCATTTCGCGAAGGCTCATTTCCTCGCGGATATCGGAAAGCTCTGGGCCGTGCACATGGCCACAGCCGCAAGTACCATGTGAGTGCGCGTGGTCGTGATGAGGCTCGTGGCCATCGCTATGCGCGTGCTTTTCATGATCAGCGTGATGTGGCGGAATGCTGCGCAGTTGCCAGAGGGCGCGCAAGCCACGCAACACGAGCCACAGCCCAATCAGCCCGATGAATAGATAACTGAGTGGGGCAAGGGCCTCTTCTGTGAGGCCCACCAGTTGCTCGCTTGTTAGGCGAATAGAGCCAATGCCAACCAAAACCAAAAGGATCGCGGTGATGGATTGACCAATGCTAGAGAGAAAGGTCAATACCGTCAGCCGACGTAAACGCGCACGGCTGGCTAGAGCGGTTCCTCCAAGCAGCACTTTGCCATGACCGGGCCCGATCGCATGAACAACGCCGTAAGCAAAGGTCAGACCGCACAGAGACAAAAGAGCACCAGCTTCGCCGCGCTGCACGGCGCGCACGCCCGTCGCCATAGTGTTCTGAATATCCCGTTGAGCCTGAGCGGCCCACAATGTCAGTGGTGTTGTGTCGACCAACAGTGCCAGCGTTGCAACGACCGCGAGCAGTCCCACCAGAATGAGCGTGATGCGCGTTAAGGACATGTCAATTCAAGCGTTTCAGCAAATTGCGCGCCGACGTTCGGATCCTCGGGCGTTTCTTCTTGGGACAAAGCTTGCAGCTGACTTTGCAACTTGGCTAATTCCTGATCAGGATCAAAGGGAATGATCTCGAAATTACAGTCACCGATTGGACCCTCAACCGAGCTTTGGGGCGTCACAGCATAAGAATAAAAATATATCGGATCATACAATTTAAGCGTCGCTTTCCGGCTGTTCATCTCGACCGGCTCGTCCAGCGCAAGCGTGAAGCCTACGCCAATCTGATCGCCGGGTCCCTCTGCCCGTGCTTCCTGCGGGGCAGACAACTTGACCTTCTCGCCATCAATATAGAGGTAAGTGTCCCCTTCGTACTCTGGTGCCCAATCGGTTTCCGCTTCGGCAAAACGGCGAAGGTCCGCTTCGTCGAGCTTGCCGTCATTGTCGGCGTCGAGGCCGAGGTTTTGCATCGCCATCAAGGTCGTGAATGCGTCGTAGAGCCAGTGGATCCGTATCGCCTCGAGTTGACCATTCTCGTTCATAACAAAACTGCCAGTCACATCGACAAACACATGCGGATGGGCATCAGTTCTGGACGAAAAACCGGTCATCAAAACCAGGTGAAAGACGAAGAGAAGGACGAATGTGCGCATAGGCGCAAGAAAGGGGCGCTTTCGCGCCCCTGTCAAGTTTCGCTCAGGAACCTTTGAGGCAATCGGCAAGATTTGACCCCATGTTGCGGATCAACTCCGGGTAAAGAGTAGCGCCGAGTTCCAGATCGGCACCAAGTGGATCCAGAACGCCGACGGTCGCGTCAGTACCCTGGAACACGGTATCGATCATGTTGGCGTTGAACTGCGGCTCGGAAAACGCGCAGGTAATGTCCAGCTCTTTGACTTTGTCATGGATTTCTTGGATCCGCGCGGGGCTGGGATCAGAGCTGTCGCCGAGGCGGATCGAGCCTGCTGCAGAGAAGTCAAAGCGGTTTTCGAAGTACTGATAGGCATCGTGGAAAACGACAAATTCCTTGCCCCGCACCGGTTCGAGCGTAGCCGTCACATCGTCAATCACGCCAGCGATTTGTTCGCGGCCCGCAGCAGCATTGGCGCTGTAGGTTTCTGCATTCTCCGGATCCAGTTCGGACAATTCCGCTGCGATCACATCCAGCCAGGCACGCGCGTTTTCTGGATCAAGCCAAGCATGGGGGTCGTGTCCTTCGTGGTGGTGATCATCGTGATCATCTTCGTGCGCGTGCTCGTCGTGGTCGTCTTCATGCGCGTGCTCGTCGTGATCATCTTCGTGCGCATGCTCGTCGTGATCATCTTCGTGCGCATGCTCGTCATGGTCGTGATCATCGTGCTCTTTGTGTGCCTCGGCATGGTCCTCATCGCCGTGCCCGTCATGGTCGTCGTGATCTTCCTCTTCGGAATGCTCTTCGTCATGATGATCATCATCATGGCTGTGCTTTTCGAAGGTCGCTCCTTCTCGAATCTCAAGCTCGTTGGTGCCTTCGGCTTCGATCAGTTCGATGACATGGGCGTCGGAGGCAAGAGCCTCCAGCGGGCCCTCCAACCAAGGTTCCAGCCCCTCGCCGATCCAGAACACGACGTTTGCTGCGTCAAGTGCTGCTGCTTCGGAGGGGCGCATGGAGTAGCCATGCGGAGACGCACCGGGTTGAACAAGCAGGTCCGGGGTGCCCAGATCGCCCATCACCATTGAGACGAGCGAATGCACAGGTGCGATATCGACGGCCACACTGGGGACGTCCGCTGCAGCCGTGGTGGCAACACCGATAGCAGATACGGTTCCGAGCAACAGGTTGCGTGACATTGAGAACTCCTTGAACTATTTGCTCGAGGGTGTATTTGATATGTTATACTATATCAATCGAAAAAACGATCGTATTGCACCGCTCACATGCAGATAAATCCCAGTTCAAATCGCTGTGGGTCATCAGACCCAAAAGTGATCGCCTGTTTGAAACAAGCTGAGGTTTTCTTTCAAGACAAGCCAAAGAAGCTGACCCCTGCCCGGCGCCGCGTGCTCGAGATTTTGTTGGCGCATGGCGGTGTGCTGTCAGCCTACCAAATCCTCGACCGTCTCAAATCCGATGGCAAAGCGGCACACCCTGCAGACGCCTATCGCGCCTTGGATTTCCTGATTGAATACAAGTTCGTTCATAAAGTCGGCCATCTCAGCGCGTTTGTGGCTTACACGCGCCCCCACGCAACCCACACCACCTTTTTCATGATCTGCCGCAAATGCGACAACGTCGCCGAAGCTGCCTCTCCCGACACAAACGACATGTTGGAGAAGGTTGCGAGTGAGGCTGGCTTCTTGGTCAAGCAACAGGTATTGGAGGCGTTCGGGATTTGCACCGACTGTCAGGACGACGCAGGGACTTCAGCGAACACATGACACTCTTCACATTTGACCAAGTCGCGCTGAGGATCGGGGACAGCACGATCCTCAACTCTGTGTCCATGGCAATGGAGGCGCGAGAAATCGTGACCATCGTGGGGCCAAACGGCTCGGGCAAGTCGACTTTGCTGCGGCTGCTGATTGGCTCGATTCAGCAAACCAGTGGGCAGATTACGCGCAAGCCCGGGTTGAAAATCGGGTATGTGCCGCAAAAGCTAACGCTTGATCCAACACTGCCTATGACTGTCGACCGGCTGCTGACTCTGCACCGCCGGGTCACTCGCGCCTCAATCACCAAAGCACTGGAAGAAGCAGGTGTGCCAGGTCTGGAGCGGCGGCAAATTAGCGCCCTGTCCGGTGGGCAGTTGCAACGCGTCCTCTTGGCACGCGCACTCCTCGGAAATCCTGATCTGCTTGTTCTCGACGAAGCGACCCAAGGACTCGACCAGCCCGGTGTCGCAGCCTTTTATCGCCAAATCGAGGCGGTACGCCAAGAACACGGATGTGGCGTCTTGATGGTCAGCCACGACCTACACGTGGTCATGAGCGCGTCAGACCGGGTGATCTGCCTGAACGGGCATATTTGCTGCCAAGGCACACCGCAGCACGTGGTATCTGCCCCAGAGTATCGCGCCCTATTCGGCGAGGGTACGGGCGGCGCACTCGCGCTTTACTCGCACCACCATGATCATCGCCATGACAACAAGACTGGCCAGACAGAGGGCGTAGAATGAACTGGGTGACCACGATGCTCGATGATTTTGTGATACGCGCCGTTCTTGCTGGTATGGGGCTTGCGCTTGCTGCGGCACCTTTGGGCTGTTTCGTGGTATGGCGACGCATGGCCTATTTCGGGGATGCAACGGCCCATGCCGCAATCCTCGGCGTTGCGCTGTCGCTGACATTTTCGGTGTCAATCTTTGTGGGTGTAATGGGCGTGGCGCTGGTGATGGCCTTTACCGTATCATCGCTCAGCGGGCGCGGTTTTGCCATGGACACGATGCTGGGTGTGCTTGCGCATTCGGCGTTGGCCTTCGGCCTTGTTGCTGCGTCCTTTCTGTCGGGCATCCGGATCGACCTAATGGCCTATCTCTTTGGTGACATCCTCGCGGTCATGCCACATGATCTAGGGATCATCTGGGGAGGCGGAGGGCTGGTCGTGGCCCTGCTGATCTGGCGCTGGTCCGCGCTTCTGACAGCAACGCTCAATCCGGATCTGGCCTACGCCGAAGGCGTTGACCCGAGACGCGAGCAAATGGTTCTGAATATTGCACTGGCCATTGTTGTAGCTGTTGCCATCAAAGTCGTTGGGGCATTGCTGATCACCGCAATGCTGATCATTCCTGCCGCCGCTGCGCGTCCGATCACTCGCACACCCGAAATGATGGCTCTGCTCGCTGGAGGCTTTGCATGTGCCTCGGTGGTGGGCGGCATACGCGCGGCCTGGGTATTCGACACGCCGACCGGTCCAACCATAGTGTGTTTCGTCGCTTTGCTTTTCGCGATAACGGTAACGCTTGGGCAGTTTCTGGCGCGCCGATAGTTGTCGCGGCTCCGGTTCTGGGCCGCACGTTAACTTAGCGCATGTAGACTACGTCAACTTGCTCTTCTGGGTCGACCACCGGATCGAGTACGATCACCAATCGAGGCTCGCCTGTTCCGGCAATCGGCGGCAAAAGGTGCGTCAGCCCCAAGCGTGGTGTTTCCAGACAGAGCGTGCCGGGCAGGACGATGGGAGAATCAGTCGGAACACTCCGAATGTGCTCTGGCTATTGTCCATCCTCGGACAAACCATACTTGGTCGCCCTGCCCCGCTAGGTGCATACCAAGCGGGCCGCTAGAAGCTCTATGTGCAAGCCGCGGCATGCGTTGGCCGTCACGACATCAAAACATAGGCGCTTGGGTTGAAAAAGCGCGCCTTGCCGGTTTTGTCAGGACCGGCATCCGTGCTTTTGTTCAGGATTACCGCATCGGCGAATTCGATCTGCTCGGTCAACAAGCTGACAAGGCTGCGGTCGTCCTGATTGCCAAGGCTCCTGCTCCGGTCGGTCAGGAAATCGTGGCTGGAATAAATGTCAACGGCGGAGTAAAATTCGGCCATTGTGGCGGAGCAAAAGTCGGCCAGTTTGGGGCGAGCGCCTTGGAGCGTGCGGCCCTCATATAGCAAGCCCGGTCCAAGGCGCATTGGCCGTCAGGCCAATTCTGTGAGGTT
>NZ_JBGFGN010000015.1:0-270 GCF_041224595.1 Donghicola sp. XS_ASV15
CAATCATCGGCCAAAAGCCTATGAGCGCGATATGCAGCGTTTGATACATCGAATGAACCAAACCGCCCACATATCTCTTCAGATACTCGCGATGTCAAAGAGCGCGGAGACAAAAAACTAACCATAGCGCCAATCCCTTAGAACTGCAGCCAACCAATATCTCCAGAATTTCTAACCGAACCGTCCAGCCTCAGAGCCGTCTGCCCGTCCCAACCGCGCCTCAGCGCCGCCGGTGAGGGGCCTTCTACGGATACCTACAAAGAGTCGCAA
>NZ_JBGFGN010000022.1:0-362 GCF_041224595.1 Donghicola sp. XS_ASV15
CTTCGCGATCATAAACAATTTGCGTGAGCGAGTGATCTTGGTTTTTAAGACTTGGCTGGTAGCAACGACCTGCCACTGAGTTCGCGTTATAAATCTCAGGGCGATAGATTCTTTGGAATGTTTCCATCGTACTGATTGTGCTGATCAGCTCTAAATTGGTGTACTCATTTAACAAATCACCAAAGAAATAAAATGCTAATGGTGCTTGAGTATTAGGCGGCATAAAATAACGCAACTGCAGACCCATTTTCTTAAAATATTGCTCCGTTAAGGATGACTCGTTGGGTACATATTCAGTGCCAAGTATTGGGTGATGATTGTCAGTTTGAAAATACGTTTTGTTGTCTGAAACGCTTAAACAT
>NZ_JBGFGN010000082.1:0-48180 GCF_041224595.1 Donghicola sp. XS_ASV15
ATGTTGGTTTTGGTCATCGGGGTCTCCGTGTGGTTCGTGGTTGAAGCGGTCAAACTCCACCTCGACCATACACCTCGATGGCCACCCGGGATTACACCGTTGGCGGTGCGGAAATTACACCACGTGCTCGGACACTAACTCGCGGGGAAAGCGATGGTGTTTGAACGGCGGCTTGCGGGGCATCAGAAACCTCAAAAGCCCAAACTTGGCCAAGTCCCTCGATTAATGCAACAGTCCCCAGTTTATCTCTACTTACTTAAGCCTTTCTTCTTGCCCAAGAGCGCCCTTAGTTCTGACAGGTCAGGGCGCTCCCAAACGTATTTCGACTTTTCCTTCTTTGCTTCGGATCGCTGATGTACCTCGGGGAACTCAGTCATTGGCTGCCAAGGTTTTTCTGACTGCAAGAAGAGGGACGCGTTCTCTGCGGCGTCTTTGCTGCCCAAAAACGCCGGCTGTCTGTTCTGCATTTTTGATGGGTTCTCAAGCGTCAGTGGCTCCGCTTCATTGAGGTTTTTGCGGGCGGATTTTGCGTCGACTTTCCTGTCGATCTTCTTGCTGGCGTTGTCTTCGATTTTGTCGGAAGGCCTGTGACCGCCGACATCACTGTGTTTAAGCGGTGCTTCAAGGACCCGATTAGTCCAATCTGAACCTTGGGAGGCAGCAGCTTTTCGATTTGACGTTGGCGCGTAATCGCTCGGCGCTCTGCTTCTGCCTGGCGTTTGTAGATAATTTTCAAACCTGCTCTCTGCTGCCGCAACTCCTTCTGTATCTCCGTGTTTGACATTCTGATCTGCCTGTTCTCTTCGATCAAGGCTTCGATGGCAATGATCAGCGGCTGTTGGTCTGCCTGGATATGGGTGTAGAGTGCCCCAAGCCCTTTCTGCAGATCTTGGTTCGCTTGTGTGTTCTCGGTCAGGGCGGTCAATAGTGGGACTTGCGAAGCTTCTGCCCCTTGCTGCGCTAAGCGCCCGAAAGTCTCTTTCTTTGACATATGAAAATCCTCTTTGCTCTAAATGTCTGATGGAAAAACAGCGCCCCAAACTTGAGGCTGAAAAAACGCGGCCCTCGAGGCCGAATGAAAATCCCAATAGGGTATCGCCCGTGCCATCTAAATGAGGGCGTACATCCACCCCGCATCCCTCAAGCACCGCCACGAAATCTGTGGCTGTGATGGGCTTGCTGGTCAGGGTCGCCAATTGGCTTTGGAGATGGCCTTTTGCGGAAAGAACGCCTCTCTGCGCCATCTCCAGCTCTGCCTGCGTCGGAGCCGCCACGTGATGTGCGGCATTGTTCGGCTGGAGCAAATGAGACGGTTCGGTTGGCATCAGTCCGAACTGTATTTCTATGCGCCGGATCAGGGTCTCACTACGGCGGAAGTCATGGCTGTCGCAAACCACGCAGCCATCCAGATTGATCCGACTGGCTGCGATGTGAATGTGATCGCCATGGCAGACAATCGTATAAGCCTCGAACCCCATGCCCTGTGCCCAGAGGTCACCAATTCTAGCAAAGGTGTCATCACTGATGGCTGCGTCCTCAGGTGCGAGGGCGATCGATCCATGCAGCACGTTCTTCTTCAGATTTGGTCTCAGCCTGCGTAGGGAGGCAAACTGCTCATTGATCATCTCAGGATCAAACCCGAGTGTGCCACCGACAATCTCTGCGCGGGGACGAGGGGTGCCAAGATTATCGAGCGGGCCAAGCAGGTAATCCATCAGGCCGGAGGCCTTGCTGCCTTTGCTGATCTTACCGATGGCCATGACGACCTCCGATCAACAGGGTGCGGATTTCTGCCACCTCACGCATTAAGGTCTGAAGTACAGATCGCAATGCCTCGTCTGATCCAGACTGCTTGCCTCTCAATATCCGATTGAGATTTGCTGTCGTCTCAGCGTGCTGAAGCCAGATCATCCGATTGACTTCGGGGATGCACTTGGGGGCTGCTGATCCCAGCAATCGGTGCCGAACGAATGTTGAGATGCAAGCATTCGCGGCTAGATTGCGGAGCTTTTCGTATTCAGCCTCGGTCAGTTTGACCGAGATTTGCTTGCTTCGTTTGTTTGTCTTAGGTGGATGCCCACCTGCCTGAATTTTCCTCATATTTTTGTCCACGATATGCAGAGCAAACCCTGCCGCGCACAGGAGGCACAGAAAGGAAGCTCGCATACCTAAATTTAGGAAAAGCCAGTTAAAGTTTGGTTAAATTCAGATTGTATTATTTATTATCAATGCTTTATATGATTTCCGTGGGGTTGCCATGGCATCTTAGTCACTTTGTCTGCTTTAGCTTTAGGGAACGACCACCTGCAAATCCAAGCCTAAGATCCAACGCCCGCGAGTTTTGGTATGACAAAAACATGGCTTGCTGGCTGGCTGGCTGGAGCCAAATGGGACCCATGCGCAAATAGCGATGCGGGTGATCAGCCAGAGACTTCGCGGCACAGCCTTTAGGAGCCTCAGACGCAGATTTTCTCCTGACTGCGGTCTCAATAACTTAGCAGAGATACTATCTAAGCCAAACCAGTACATTCGACAGCGATAGGCTAAACGCCGCGATGACCAAGCCAAGCAGTTATCATAGCCCCTATGGCCTCACACGTCTTTAGCCGAAATTGGGGTATGGCTCGGTCTCTGTTGAGCGGGATGCCTCGAGATCAATCAGCGTGGAGCTGATGGAGTCGCTGAAGAACAAAAAAATTCAGCGGCAGTTCCACAGTTTTTTGTCTCACGAGTGCTCTTGAGGAGTCACAAAAGCTTAAGAAAACTGTGGGGCTCAGCGTGGGTCTGAGTTTCCAGGGTAGGTCTTAAAATCTTGATTTGTATCGCATTTCCAAAAGGAAATGGCGGAGAGACAGGGATTCGAACCCTGGGTGGGCTTGCACCCACAACGGTTTTCGAGACCGCCCCGTTCGACCACTCCGGCACCTCTCCGCGGGGGTCTGTGGAGGCGGTGTCTAATGTTATCCTCTGGGGGCTGCAACCCCTTTTCGCACGATTTTTTGACTTTGTTTCAGGCCCCCTGATTTCGAGTTCTCTTGGCAGAGAGGGCAGAGCGCCCTATCCCATAGGGAAAGATCGGAGGCTTCATGCGCCAATTTGTTACCACGGCCCTTTTGGGGCTGGCTTTTGCCGTTCCTGTGCAGGCCGCAAGCGAAGATGATGTGGCACGGTTGTTCGATGCCATGCGCGTTTCGGACGTGATCGAGATTATGCGCGAAGAGGGGCTTGGCTACTCTGAAACCTTGGCCGAAGAAATGTTGCCCAATGGCGCGACGCAAACCTGGCAGGACAGCGTGAGCCGCATCTACAACACCGAGGCGATGGAAGCAGGGCTGACAGCCGAGTTTTCTGAGGCCGTAAAAGATGAGGATCTGGACAGCGTCATCGCGTTCTTCGAATCCGAGCTGGGGCGCCGGATCGTTGATCTGGAGATTTCGGCGCGCGAGGCGCTGCTTGATCCCGCGGTCGAAGAAGCCAGCCACGACAACTTTGAACAGCACTTGCAAGACGCCGATCCGCGGCTTGATTTGGTGACGGCCTATATAGAGGCGAATGACTTGGTCGATGCGAATGTGGTCGGCGCGCTGAACTCGAACTTTGCCTTCCTACGCGGTCTGGCCGAGGCAGGCCAGAATGGGGCCGCCATGACCGAAAGCGAAATGCTGGCCTCTGTTTGGTCTCAGGAAGAAGACGTCCGCTCTGAAACTCGGATGTGGCTCTACTCTTATCTCCTGATGGCGTACGCGCCCTTGGAGGATGACGAACTGGAAGCTTATATAGAGATGTCCGAGTCGGATGCGGGCAGGGCGATGAACAGAGGGCTGTTCGAGGGCTTTGATCCGATGTTCACGGGAATTTCAGCGGCTCTGGGGGCAGAGATCGCGGAAATCGGCTCGGGAGAAGAGCTATAACGCTTGACTCATATACCTATCCCGAACATAAGCGCGGCTCGGGCCGTATCTTTGCGGCCAGAGTTGATTCAATATAGCCCTTACGGGCTCGCAGTTTTAGGTGGCTTCGGCCGGAAACCCCGCATGGGTCCGAAAGACGCGACAAACGGAAAAGGAAACGGCAATGTTTGCTGTCCTCAAAACCGGTGGCAAGCAGTACAAAGTCCAGTCGGGCGATGTACTCCGCATCGAAAAGCTTGCAGCTGACGCAGGTGAAACTGTTCAGTTCAACGACGTTCTGATGGTTGGCGGTGACAACACTGTCATCGGCGCACCCTTTGTTGATGGTGCTGCTGTTCAGGCCGAAGTTCTGGACCTGATCAAAGACGAAAAGAAAATCACTTTCGTCAAGCGTCGCCGTAAGCACAGCTCGCAGCGTACCCGTGGCCACCGTCAGCAACTGACCGTTGTCCGCATCACCGACATCCTGACCGCAGGCGCAGACGCGACCGGCGTAAAGGCTGCTCTGGGTGCACGCAGCGTCGCAGCTCCTGCAACCGCTTCGGCAGCTTCTGCTGCAGCAGCACCCGCTGGCGCAGACGACCTGAAGAAACTGTCGGGCGTTGGCCCCGCTCTCGAGAAGAAGCTTCTCGAAGCTGGTATCACCACTTTCGCACAAATCGCAGCATGGACCGAAGCGGACATTGCTGAGATGGACGAGAAACTGTCGTTCAAAGGCCGTATCCAGCGTGAAGGCTGGGTCGAGCAGGCCAAAGAACTGGCAAACTAAGCCGAAGTAAGGAGACCAACCCATGGCACACAAAAAAGCTGGCGGTTCATCCCGTAACGGTCGCGACAGTGCTGGTCGCCGTCTTGGCGTCAAACTGTTTGGCGGTCAGGCCGCAATCCCTGGCAACATCATCGTGCGTCAGCGCGGCAACAAATGGTGGCCGGGCGACAACGTCGGTCAGGGCAAAGATCACACCCTGTTTGCGACCGCAGAAGGCAAAGTGACCTTCACCAAAGGCCTCAAGGGCCGCACCTTTGTTTCGGTTGTTCCTGTAGCCGAGGCTGCAGAATAAACCGAACCCGAAGGGTGCAAGATTTCAGGGGATCGGTACTGCCGGTCCCCTAATTTTTTGCGATTTTTTACCGTTTACAAGTAGTTGGACAGTTGTGCGGGGAGGGTACAGCCCCATCTACTAATCATCCGAGTTGCCGGAGGAGGGCACATGGTGGAAGAGGTATTGGAAGCGCCGCAAGTGATTGATGCGGGAAGTTTTGTTTTGCGGCCACTGCGCAAGTCGGACGAGGGCATGATCTCGTTTTATGCGGGGGATAAACGGGTTGCGCGGATGACGCGCTCGGTTCCGCATCCGCTGCCGCCCGGTGCGGTCGAGCAATACGTGAAGCGCGCGATGGAGCCAGAGACCGGGGAAGTCATCTGGGCCATGGACGCCACACAAAACGGCGGTCCCGAGGTCATGGGGGTCATCAGCCTTCTGCCGATGGATCGCAATCAGGCACAGGTCGGCTACTGGGTCGGACCGAGCCACTGGAACACAGGTGTCGCATCCGCAGCTGTACGCGCGCTGGTCGAAGCGAACCCGATGAAGAACGCGACGTTCTTTGCCGAGGTGTTCCAAGAAAATCTGGCATCCGCGCGGGTGTTGACCAATTGCGGCTTCGAATACCTCGGAGACGCGGAAACGTTTTCGGTCGCACGCAATTCGCGGGTACCGACTTGGACATATACACGCCGGCTGGATTGATCCCGTCGGTCGCTCGCTGTAACAGGCGTGCAAACTGCCAGAATGGGTGACGCATGAAATTCCTAGACCTTGCCAGAATCGAAATCCGTTCGGGGAACGGCGGGTCGGGGTGCGTCAGCTTCCGGCGGGAAAAGTTCATCGAATACGGCGGCCCCAACGGCGGGGACGGCGGCTGTGGTGGCGACGTCATTGTTGAGGTCGTCGATGGCCTGAACACCCTGATCGACTTCCGCTACCAGCAGCACTTCTTTGCGGGCAACGGACAGCCGGGCAAGGGTCAGCAGCGCACCGGTGCGGACGGCAAGGATATTGTCCTGCGCGTTCCTTCGGGCACCGAAATTCTGGACGAAGACGAAGAGACCGTTCTGTTCGACCTGACCGAAGTGGGCGACCGCATCGTGCTGGCCAAAGGCGGCAACGGGGGCTGGGGCAACCTGCGCTTCAAATCCGCAACCAATCAGGCGCCCCGCCACGCGAACCCCGGACAAGAGGGCATCACCCGCACCGTCTGGCTGCGTCTGAAGCTGATCGCGGACGCGGGCCTGCTAGGCCTGCCCAACGCGGGCAAATCGACTTTCCTGTCGGCCTGTTCGAACGCGCGTCCCAAGATCGCGGACTACCCGTTCACCACGCTGCACCCGAACCTTGGCGTCGTTGGTATCGACAACGCCGAATTCGTCATGGCGGACATTCCCGGTCTGATCGAAGGTGCGTCCGAAGGGCGGGGGATCGGCGACCGCTTCCTTGGTCACGTCGAACGCTGCGCAGTTCTGCTGCACCTCGTGGATGGGACCTCGGATGATGTGGCGCACGACTACAACGTCATCATTGGCGAGCTCGAGGCCTATGGCGGCGCACTGGCAGAAAAGCCTCGCGTCACCGCGTTGAACAAGATCGACGCGCTTGACGATGAAGAGCGTGAAGAAAAGCGTGCCGCGCTGGAAGAGGCTGTGGGTGGCCCCGTTATGATGCTGTCCAGCGTCAGCCGCGAAGGTCTGCCCGAAGTGCTTCGCGCAGTCCGTGCCCAGATCGAGGACGACCGCCTGCGCATCAAGAAAGAAGAAGCCAAAGAGGACGAGCAGGAGAACGGAACATGGCAACCCTAAGCGCTACAAAGCGCGTTGTCATCAAGATCGGCTCGGCCCTTCTGGTCGATAAGAAAACCGGTGAATTGCGCGCTGACTGGCTGGTCGGCCTCGCCGAAGATGTAAAGATGCTCCGCGATCGTGGGGCAGATGTGATCCTTGTGTCTTCTGGGTCTATTGCGCTGGGGCGCGGTGTGTTGGGGCTGCCCTACACCGAACTGCCGCTTGAACAATCGCAGGCCGCCGCGGCTGTGGGTCAAATCCGCCTCGCGCGCGCCTATGAGGAGGTGTTGGCCCCGCATGGCATCAAAACCGGTCAGGTGCTGGTCACGCTCGAGGATAGCGCGGACCGCCGCCGCTATCTGAACAGCCGCGCGACTTTGGCGACTCTGATCGGCTTTGGCGTGGTCCCGATCGTGAATGAAAACGACACCGTCGCCACCGACGAAATCCGCTATGGTGATAACGACCGCATGGCCGCACAGATCGCTGTGACGGTTGGCGCGGATCAGTTGATCCTGCTGTCCGATGTGGACGGGTTCTATTCCGCCAATCCGCAGGTCGATCCCAGTGCCAAACGCTACGACACCATTTCCGAGATCACACCAGAGATTGAGGCGATGGCGGGGGATGCAGGGTCTGGCCTGTCCAAAGGCGGCATGAAGACCAAGGTGATGGCGGCGAAAACTGCAACTGCGGCGGGTTGTGCCATGGCAATCACCGAAGGGTCTGTGACCCGCCCGCTGGCTGCCTTGGAAAACGGCGCGAATTGCACGTGGTTTCTGGCGCAAACCGACCCCAAAGCCGCGCGCAAGGGTTGGATTTCGGCGATGAAGCCGCAGGGCGTTCTGATGCTGGACGCCGGCGCTGCGGACGCGCTGAAACGCGGCAAGAGCTTGCTGCCCGCAGGGGTCACCAGCGTGATCGGCAGCTTTGGGCGCGGTGATCCGGTCGAGTTGCGCAGCCCCGAGGGGCACGCGCTCGGCATGGGGCTGTCCCGTTACACAGCGGACGAGGCGCGGGTGATCCGCGGCCACCGCAGTGATGATATCGAGGCGCTTTTGGGCTATCCTGGACGCGCTGCATTGATCCATAGAGATGACATGGCAATTTAAGGAGCTAAGGCGATGAAGGACGTGGAAGACATTTCCTCGATGATGGCGGAACTGGGCCAGCGCGCACGCGCAGCCGCAAAGGTTCTGTCGACCGCCCCAGCCGAGGCCAAAACCCGCGCGCTGAACGCCGCAGCCGACGCGCTTTGGGCCTCCCGCGCCGAGGTGATTGCCGCTAACGCCAATGATATGGAATTCGGCCGGAACAAGGGGCTGACGGACGCCATGATGGACCGTCTGATGCTGGACGATGCCCGCATTCAAGGGATCTGCGATGGCCTCCGCTCGGTCGCGGGGCAAGATGATCCCGTTGGCGCGGTGCTGGCGGAATGGGATCGACCCACAGGCCTGCACATCCAACGCGTTCGCACCCCTTTGGGAGTGATCGGCGTGATTTACGAAAGCCGTCCGAATGTGACCGCTGACGCAGGGGCTCTGTGTCTGAAGGCTGGCAATGCTGTGATCCTGCGTGGCGGGTCCGAGAGTTTTCATTCGTCGCGCGCAATTCACGCCGCGCTGGCCGCTGGTCTGCGCGAAGCGGGTCTGCCCGAGGACGCGGTTCAACTGGTCCCGACCCGTGACCGTGCGGCGGTCAGCGAAATGCTGACCATGACCGACTACATCGACGTGATTGTGCCCCGTGGCGGCAAAGGTCTGGTTGGCCTTGTGCAGCGCGAGGCCCGTGTGCCGGTCTTCGCTCACCTCGAAGGGATCGTGCACGTTTACGTGGACGCCGCTGCCGATGCGGACAAAGCGATGAATGTCGTGATGAACGCCAAAACGCGCCGGACAGGTATCTGCGGAGCGGCAGAGTGTCTGCTGATCCACCGTGATCAACTGGCGGGCATCGGGGGCGAAATCGTCAAAGCCCTGATTGCCGCTGGTGTCGAAGTGCGCGGTGACGCGGCCATTCAAGGCATCGAGGGTGTTGTGCCCGCGACTGACGCGGATTGGGGCACAGAGTTCCTAGATAGCATTATCGCGGCGCGTGTTGTCGACGATCTGGACGACGCGATCCAGTACATCTCGGATCATCACTCGCAGCACACGGACTGCATTATCACCGAAGATGACGGCGCGGCGGCAGAGTTCTTTGCCCGCCTCGACAGCGCGATCCTGATGCGCAATGCCTCGACCCAGTTTGCTGATGGCGGTGAATTCGGGATGGGCGCGGAGATCGGCATCGCCACCGGCAAAATGCACGCCCGTGGGCCGGTTGGGGCCGAGCAGCTGACCAGCTTCAAGTATCTGGTTGTAGGCGACGGCACCGTCCGGAGCTAAGACAAAAGAAAACCGGCTCTAGGGCCGGTTTTTTTGTTTTAAAAGCTCAGTTCAATGTGATCTTCGCTGTTGTTGCAGATGATCCGGCGGCTGCATTCCTGTAGGACATAGGGGATCAGGGCATAATGGACGCTGCTTGGCGTCAACTCCTCCGGCTCGGCTCCGGAGCATATGCCATCCCAGAGGGCCTGATCCCTGATGTTGATACGGCCATCCGCCTCAAGCCGCCAAAACATGCCGTTATGTGTGATCCGAACGTTGCCGCCATAGGGTAGGGCGTCCTCAATGCACTGGATCAGAAGAAAGGCTAGTTTGACCTCGGGGCGGGACATGGGCACTTTGACAGCCCAATCAACTTTGAGACGGGCGCCTTTGAAGACACCAGCCAGAATTCGGCGCACCTCGCTGTCATTCAGGGCTTGGTCATCAGAGGCCAATCCGTAAGCCACACGATAGAATTGAACGCGGAAATTCGCAGCTTCGATGCTGTCGGAAATCAAGGCAAGCTCCGGCTGCGTGCCCATCGGCCCCATCGCCAAGAGCTCAACGCCGTTGCACACCGCGCCGATCGGTGAAATGAGATCATGACAAAGGCGCGAACCCAAAAGGTCTGCTATCCGCTTCGGGCTGTGCCGCATAATGCTTCTCCAATTGCGAGGAAATGATGACCGATCTGAACGCCTTTCTCGAACCCGGAGCGATTGTCCGGCACCCGCAGCAACCCGATTGGGGACTGGGGCAGGTGCAGTCGAATATTCAAGGCCGCGTGACCGTGAATTTTCGCGAGCAAGGCAAAGTTGTCATCGACTCCTCCCGTGTTGCCCTTTTACCCGTATACGACGAATCTTAATTGATCATTACCAGTTTCAAGAACCTATACGTTTGAACCACTTAGCAGGTGGCGTTTGCATCACAGTGCCAGAGCGCCTACATCTGCGCTTGGAACAAACCCAGTGTGACAAGGCAGCGTGATGGCCGTTTCTACTCCTGAGTTTTCGGTGCGACTTGCAGCAGGCCCGGATGATTTGCGCGCCGCGCAGCGCCTGCGGTACGAGGTCTTTGTCGCCGAACTTGGTGCGGATGGTGCCCACGTGGATCACGATGCGCGTTTGGAAAAAGACGAGTTTGATCCCTATTTCGACCATCTTTTGCTAGAGGATATGTCTCGAGCCGAAGGGGACCGTGTGGTTGCTGTCTACAGACTGCTTCGGGATGATCAGATGCCGTCAATTGCGCGGTTTTATTCAGAGACTGAGTACGACTTGAGCGTTCTAAAGCAGAGTGGCCGCAAGCTGATGGAGTTGGGCCGCTCTTGTCTGCATCCAGACTACCGAGGCGGCGCCGCGATGCTGGTGATGTGGAACGGGCTGGCGGAATACGTCGCGGACTACGGAATCGAGGTGATGTTTGGAACCGCCAGTTTTCATGGGACGGACGTCGCTGCGCTTGCGCCGTCACTCTCTCTTTTGCATGAACGTCATCTGGCTCCGCCGGAGTTGCGTGTGCGGGCTGTGGCTGATCACTTTCAGCCTATGGACCTGATCCCTTATGATCAGATTGATCGCAAACCGGCGATGCTCGGCGTGCCTGCTCTGATCAAAGCCTACCTGCGTCTTGGGGGCTATGTCGGTGATGGAGCCTATGTCGATCACGCGTTCAACACCACGGATATCTGTTTGGTGATGGATGCACATCGTCTGAGTGCTACGCAGAAATCCATTTACTCCAAAGGCTTGAAGGCATGAGTTCAACTTGGGATAGCGGCGAGCGTCCAGACTTTCCACGCATTGACGCGATGGGTTGGTGCCATGTTCTGCTGCGGGGCATTCCGCTGGGGTTGCTCTGTGCCGTGGGTCTGATCCTGACACTTTTGCTGCGCCTGATCGAAGCACCGCTCTTTGGCCAAAGGCGCCCCGTAACGCCCTATATCACCCGTGCCGTGTGCACTTTGGCCTTTCCGTCCATGGGCATCCGCTTTCGCAGGATTGGCACACCGGAACACGGCAAACTCGCGGTCGTAGCGAACCATGCCAGCTGGCTCGATATCTTTGCCCTGAATGCGCGCCAGACGATCTACTTTGTGTCCAAGGCCGAGGTGGCCGGATGGGCTGGCATTGGCTGGCTGGCCCGCGCAACGGGCACGGTGTTCATAAAACGGGATCGCAAAGAAGCGCGCGCGCAGACCGAATTGTTTGAGCAGCGACTGAGCCACGGTCACCAATTGCTGTTCTTTCCCGAGGGGACCTCGACCGATAGCCTTCGCGTGTTACCTTTTAAGTCTACCCTTTTCGCGGCGTTTTTTCAGCCCGGTTTCCGAGAGGATCTGCGCATCCAGCCGGTCACGGTGCGCTACACCGCGCCCACAGGGCAGGACCCTCGGTTCTATGGGTGGTGGGGCGATATGGAGTTTGGCGAGCATCTACTCAAGGTGCTGTCCGCACGGCGTCAGGGGGAGGTCGAAGTGACCTATCACCCCTCTGTCGCGGTGGCCGATTTCGCCCACCGCAAGGATCTGACCAAGGCGCTCGAAGACACGGTCCGCAGCGCCCTGTAACTTAGCTCATAGCCGCGACGAGCGTTTTGAGCTGCGCGGCAGGATCTTCGCTGCCCCAGATTTCGGAGCCGATGCCAAAAAAGTCAGTTACAGGCGTCAGGGTGCGGATCAAGTCTTCGGTCAATGCGCCTTCGGCGACGACGGGCAGTTCGATCATCTGGGTCCACCAGCCGAACAGATCGGCATCTGCGTGCGTGCCATCGCCCAACACAGTCCCGCCTACTGGACCAAAGGACACATAGTCCGCGCCGGACTCACCTGCGTTCATACCGTCGTGGCGCGACGCCGCGCAGAAGCTGCCCACGATCGCATCATCGCCAAGCTGCTTGCGGGTTGCCCGCACAGACCGCGCGCCATCTGTCAGGTGCACCCCATCCAGCCCCAGACGCTCTGCCAAGAGCACGTGGCGCTCTATCACCAGCGCGATGTCGCGGTCATGGGTGATTTCGCGCAGGGCGTCCGCGCTGCGCAAAATACGATCCTCGTCCGTGGTTGCCAGCGCCAGACGCACGCACGCGACCTCGGTCGCATCCAGAACCCGTGCCATGTCCTCGGGGAACTCGAGGAAATCGAAGTCGGGGGGCGTGATCAAATAGATCTGCGGCAGTTCTAGCTCGGACATGAAGAGACTCCTCATTCGGTGTTCCGGCTCCTTTAGCGTGGTTTTTCGCCTTTGACCATCGGTCTGCTTGCGGGTTTTCGCATGTCGGACTATCAGACCCCGCAAACCCGACGCCGAAAGGAATACCCCATGCCCACTGACACGCCTCAGCCTTCATTCGTGCTGGTCCGCCCCCAAATGGGCGAGAATATCGGCGCCGCGGCACGGGCCATGTGGAACTTTGGCCTCGACCGGATGCGTGTCGTGGACCCACGTGACGGCTGGCCAAACCAGCGCGCTGTCGCGATGGCGAGCGGGGCAGGCCGTCTTTTGGACGAAGCCATGCTGACGCCTGATCTGCCCACCGCGCTTGATGATTGCAGCTTTGTTTTCGCGACCACCGCGCGGCCCCGTGGCCTCACCAAGCCGGTCTACACTCCTGAGCAAGCGATGAAAGAGGCAAACGCCCGCGTCAAAGCAGGTGAGAAAGTCGCTGTCATGTTTGGGCCGGAACGCGCTGGTCTCGAGAACGAGGATATCGCGCGTGCCAACGCCATCATCTCGGTGCCCGTGAATCCAGAGTTTGCCTCGCTCAACCTTGGCCAGTGTGTCCTGCTCTGCGCCTATGAATGGAGCCGCCAAACCATTTCGGCTGAGCCTATGAACTACGAGCTCGCCGGCACAGAATGGGCCAGCGCGATCGAAGTCGAAAAACTTGCGAACCACTACGAAGAGCGCCTCAATGACGCGGGTTTCTTCTTCCCCGAAACCAAGGCAGACAACATGAAAACCAACCTGCGCAATTTCTGGAGCCGGATGCCTCTGACCCGTGCGGACGCGCAAATCCTGCACGGCGTCCTGCGCCAGATGGTCCGCTGGAAAGAGCGCGGGTAGGTCAAGCTAAAACGTCAAGAGCAGGGCACGGCACCCTGCTTTCTTTTTGCTTCAAATACTCACGTTAGAACACCCGCCAGAAGCGCGGCCTCTCAGTCCCCAAAAACCGCCATTCGCAAGGGGTCGGCCAGCGCCATCCAACTGTCGCGATCCGGCGCCACCAACAGGCTCCCGTCGGTCAGGGTCGGGGCATAGGCCTCTCCGTTCAGCATTTTGACGTAGCCACCGGCCTCGCGCGCGATCAACGCGCCTGCAGCGTGGTCCCATGGATTCAGATTGCCAGTCAGCAAGAAGTCCGCACCGCCCTGCGAGAACAGTCGGTACTCATGGCAGGCGCAGCGCAAGCTGCCCAACCGGTCAATCCCCTTGGCAAAATCATATAGCCGTGCGCGCGCCTCGGCGTTGAACAGGGTGGGCGGCCAATAGCCCGTCATCTCGTTGACCTGTCGCGGGGCGCGGGCCTTGGCTGCGCGCCTCGTGCCATCAGCGTGGGCAAAGACCGCGCCGCCGCCGCGTTCTGCCATCACCCAGTCGTCGCCCATCGGATCATAGAGCAATCCAAAGACCGTCTCCCCGTTCTCGACCACAGCGAGAATGACGCCAAAAGTATTGAGGCCATTGGCATAATTCCACGTCCCATCAATCGGGTCGATGATTAGTGCCTGCTCCGCACCCTTGAGAGCGTCTAGAGAAACGGACCCGTCCGAGACAGCCTCTTCGCCAACTACCACAGCGCCGGGCAGGATCTCTGCGGCCAGAGCCGTCAGCGCGCGTTCGCTTGCCTTGTCTGCTTTGGTCACCAGATCCTGAGCGTGGGCTTTGGTGTCGATCTCGCTGTCGTCCAGACGCCGATACCACGGGAGGATTTCGGTCTTCGCCGTCTGGCGCGTCGCAGAGATCAACTGTTCAATCTGGGTGGTGGTCAAAGTCACTTGGGCTCGTCCTGTCTTCTAAATTCAATCGCGGCACAAAAGCGGAGGGCCACGGACCTCAGCATGCACGACCTGCGCCCTCTGTCCAAGTAGCCAGAACCTGACCGGCACCGGATGGAACGCCAGTCAGCAAAATGAAAAGGCGCCGTTACCAGCGCCCTGTCTCTATTCCGGAATTGTGACGGTTTTACGTGCGCTTGAACGCTGCCGCCAAGGCCGATGCCATCGCGCCGCCCGACTCTTGCGGCGCATTGCGGGGCTTACCACCACCGCCACGTGGGCCGCCCTTGGGCCCTTTGCCACCGCGCTGCTGACCATCCTTGCGATCGGCGCGGCCACCACGTTCTGGCCGGTTTTGCGCATCGGGGCTTTTCATGGACAGGCCGATCCTGTTGCGTGGGACATCCACCTCGGTCACCCGAACGCGCACGACATCACCGGCTTTGACAACCTCGTGCGGGTCTTTGACAAACTCGTCCGAAAGTTGGCTCACATGAACGAGTCCGTCCTGATGAACACCAATATCCACAAACGCACCAAAGGCCGCCACGTTGGTCACGGTACCCTCCAGCTGCATGCCCGCCTTCAGGTCCTTGATCGAGTCGATGCCCTCGGCAAAGGTCGCGGTCTTGAAGTCCGGACGCGGGTCACGACCCGGCTTTTCAAGCTCGGCAAAGATGTCCCGAACTGTCGGCAGGCCAAAGCTTTCAGTAACAAACTGCTGGGGCTGCAGGGCCCGCAGCGGGGCAGGGTCTTTCATCAGGTCACGTAGGTCGCGCCCGCAAGCTTTGACGATCTTGCGCGCGACTGCATAAGCCTCGGGGTGGACCGACGACGCATCCAGCGGCTCATCACCCCCCGAAATCCGCAGAAAGCCCGCGCATTGTTCGAACGTTCTAGCCCCAAGGCGCGGTACATCCTTCAGTGCCTTGCGGCTCGCAAAAGCCCCGTTCGCATCACGGTGCAGAACGATTGCCTCGGCCAATCCGGGCCCAAGGCCGGACACACGCGCCAAGAGCGGCGCAGAGGCGGTGTTCAGGTCCACGCCAACGGCGTTCACGGCATCCTCGACCACACCATCCAGCGCGCGTGCCAGACGGTGTTGATCGACGTCATGCTGGTACTGGCCCACGCCGATAGATTTCGGCTCAATCTTCACCAGTTCGGCCAATGGGTCCTGCAAGCGCCGCGCAATCGACACCGCTCCGCGGAGCGACACATCCAGATCGGGAAATTCCCGCGCGGCCAAAGCGCTGGCGGAATAGACAGAAGCCCCAGCCTCAGAGACGATCACCTTGGTCGGTTTGGGCGCTGGCATGTCCTTGAGCAGGTCCCCGACCATCTTCTCGGTCTCACGGCTGGCGGTCCCGTTGCCAATGGCGATCAAGGTCGCGCCATGTTTGCGGATCAAGGCGCCCAAGGTCGCCTGTGCCCCGCGCAGATCATTTTTGGGCTGGAACGGGTAGAGCGTCGCGGTATCCAGCACCTTGCCTGTCGCATCTACGACGGCCAGCTTCACGCCTGTCCGGATGCCCGGGTCCAAACCGATGGTTGTTTTGTGCCCTGCAGGCGCCGCCAAAAGCAGGTCTTTCAGATTCCGCGCAAAGACATTGATCGCCTCTTCTTCGGCCCGCTTGCGCAGATCGGTCATCAAGTCGATGGTGATCGACAGCTTTAGCTTCACGCGCCAGCACCATCCCGTCACATCAGACAGGAACTTGTCTCCGGGCTGCTGCCCGCCAATCTCGAGCGCCGCGCGCAGAACACGCAGGGGCGCATCGGCATCCGCGTCCTCGGGCAGCTCTAGATCGGTGGTCAAGACACCTTCGTTCACGCCGCGCATCATTGCGAGCGCACGGTGCGAAGGCACCCCGCGATAGGGCTCTGAGTGGGCGAAGTAGTCCGCAAACTTGGCGCCGTCCTTCTCTTTTCCGTCCACCACGCGCGACACCAAATGAGCGTTACCCGCCATCATTTCGCGTAGACGGCCAAGGATTTCGGCGCGCTCTGCCAATTCTTCGGTCAGGATATCGCGCGCACCGTTCAGCGCGGCCTTCACATCGGCAACTTCGGCAGTCACATACCCCTCGGCCAATGCCGACGGCTCTGCCGCGCGGTTCTCCTGAATGGCACGGGCCAAAGGCTCCAATCCATTTTCCCGCGCGATCATCGCACGGGTGCGGCGTTTGGGTTTGTAGGGCAGATAGATGTCTTCGAGCGTCGCCTTCGTGTCCGCCTGAAGGATACTGCGGGTCAGATCGTCGGTCAGCTTGCCTTGATCCTGAATGCTCTTCAGCACTGTCTCGCGCCGCGCTTCCAACTCGCGCAAATACACCATGCG
Organism: Donghicola sp. XS_ASV15; assembly: GCF_041224595.1. Lineage (NCBI taxonomy): Bacteria > Pseudomonadati > Pseudomonadota > Alphaproteobacteria > Rhodobacterales > Roseobacteraceae > Donghicola > Donghicola sp. XS_ASV15. Next base: position 16,463 of record NZ_JBGFGN010000082.1, read on the forward strand.
CTCGGATAGATCGCGCAGCTGGGTGTCATCAAGCCCGCCCGTGACCTCCTTGCGGTATCGGGCGACGAATGGGACTGTTGCCCCTCCATCCAGCAGCTCGATCGCGGCGGCGACCTGCGCAGGGCTGGCGTTGATTTCCTTGGCGATGCGGGCGGGAATCTTGGCTTTGAGGTCCATCTTGATCCGTCTTGACTGCTTGGCTCTTTGGCATACGCCAGCCCCGAACCGCTGCCAAGCCCATTCCCGATCCCCCGTTGATCACAAACACAAACGGGAGCAGCCATCGCCGCGCACTGTCTTTCTGCTTTGTCTAAATACTCACGTCTCGACCATCGCCCGAGGGCCAAGGTCCAACCGCATCAGTGCGGCCGTTGCAACAAGTCCTGCAGGTGCGATGCGCACCCCGTCAGAGCCGCGAAATCGTCCTCGACCAGCCAAATCCCGAACTGGTCCACGAAATCGCCAAACCGGCCCAAATCACGGAAGCTTTCCTCAAACCCCATCTGGTCCAACAGGGGGGCAAAGGCTCGCGACACGCCGCCAATCAAGTAGATCCCACCAAATGGCAGAAGGGTCAGCGCCAGATTGCCACACACGCTGCCCATGATCTGGACAAAGTGACGGGCGGTTTCGGTGGCGATGGGATCGCTGCCATCCTCGACTCGCTTCATGATTTCGGCGGGCTCCAGAACCTGCATCTCACCCGCTTCCGAGGACAGCCATTCGTAGATACGCGCGACGCCGCGACCGGACATGACTTCCTCGACCGAAGGGAAGCCGTGGTGCTTTTCGATGTACTGGCAGAGGCGTAGATTGTCGTCGTTGCGCACGGCCAGAAGGGGGTGGCCTGCCTCGGCCGGCGGCACCAGAGTGCCCGACGCGCTGTGGTAAACGGGCGCGATGTTCATGCCTGTGCCGATGCCCACGATCAGCATCGCGGCCTGCGGGCTGGCCTCTGCGCCTTTGCGCAAGTTGGTCAGGGCTTCGGGCTTCAAATATGGCAGGGCGTGGCCTTGGGCCTGCATGTCGTTCAGGGTTGCAATGACCGACGCACCGGTGGCTGCCGCCAGATCATCCTTGTCAAAGGTCCAAGACAGATTGGTCATCTCGACACGGCCATCGCGCACGGGACCCGCCGCCGCCACGCAGCACGCCTCTGGTTTCGCATCGGGGTGCTTGGCCAAGAAGCGCTCTAGCAGGGGCGGGAAATTTGGCTCACCCGCGTTTTTGTAACGGGTGATGGTGTCGTGTAGGATCTCTGTCCCCCGCGCAAGCGCGATGCGGGTGTTCGTTCCGCCGATATCGGCAACGATGCTCAGGGGGGCGGTCTGGTCCATTCTGACGTCCTCGGGATGCTTACTGTGATAGCGCTAACCTGAGGGCGTCATAAGACGCTTTGGGTGTCCGCTTCAAGCTTTCAAAATCCACATGCACCAACCCGAACCGCTTTTCATAGCCCAAGGACCATTCGTAGTTATCAAGGAGCGACCAGCAGAAGTACCCGCGTACGGGGACGCCCTCGTCGATGGCTTCGCGGACAGAGGCCAGATGGTCATCTAGGTAAGCGATGCGGTTGGTATCGTTCACCTCTCCGCCAACCACGTGATCGTTGTTCGCCATGCCGTTCTCGGTGATATAAATCGGCAGATCGCCAGTGTATTCGCGGTGCATTCGGCGCACGAAATCCCCTAGACCCTGCGGATAAATCTCCCAGCCCATTTGCGTGCGGGGCAGGCCCCCGACGTGTTCCGATAGGTGGGGCCAAGGGGTGTCCGGTGCAGCAGCAATGCGTTTGCAGGTGTAGTAGTTCAGGCCGACCCAATCGATCGGCTGCGCGATCAGGTCAAAGTCATCCTGCCAGCGTTGGGGTAGGTGAGGCTCCAGCCCTTCAAGCACGGTGTCGGGGTAACGGCGGTTAAAGATGCCTTCGACGAAAAACCGGTTGTAGATGCCGTCATAGGTTTGCGCGGCGCGGTAATCCTCTTCGGAGCCGGACTGGGGGATCGGCCATTCCATGTTGAAGACCCCACCCAGGTTTTCCATCCCCAGCCCGCGCATGACCTGAATGGCCGTACCATGCGCGGTCAGAACGTGATGCATAGCGCGGGCCGTGGCGCGGATGTCGCGCAAGCCGGGCGCGTGGGCGCCGACGAAATGGCTCAGCCAGCCCACACACCACGGCTCGTTGATCGGCGCGACCGAGTGCATCCGGTCCCCAATGCGGCCCATAATGACTTCGGTGAAATCGCCAAACCACTTGGCAATGTCCGCATTCCGCCAGCCGCCCATGTCTGCCAGCGCCGAAGGCAACTCCCAGTGATACAGCGTTGCGCAGGGCTTCAGGCCGCGCTCCAGCATGGCGTCGGTCAGGCGGTCGTAGAAATCCAGCCCCTCGGGATTCGGGGTGCCGCGCCCTTCGGGCATGACCCGTGCCCAAGACGTAGAGAAGCGATAGGCGTCAAAACCCGCCGCCTTCATCAGGTCCAGATCCTCTTCGAAGCGGTGGTAGTGGTCGCAGGCAATCGCGCCATGTTCGGCCCGCACCACGTTGCCCGGCGTCGCGGCAAAGCTGTCCCAATGGGTCGGACCTGCGCCGCCAAAGCTGTGGCCTTCGATCTGGTAGCTCGAGGTCGCCGCGCCAAACATGAAGTCGTAGGGAAAATCGCTGCGTTTGAATTTCATAAACACCTACTCCTGAGGGACGGGCCCTGTGGAATTTCCAATAATCAGATCGGCTTCGAGCAGTTTGTGCTCTGGCGCAGCCGTCGGGTTTTCAATGTGGGAAATCAGTAGATCTGCCGAGAGCCGACCCGCCTGTCGCACGGACGAGCGTGTGGCGGTAAAGATCGGAATGCTGTCCCCGTTGCGCAGGTAGGACAGGTCATCGTCAAAGGTAATCACAGAGACGTCACGCGCCATCCGCAGACCCGCCTCGTCCAAGGCGCGGCGCACCCCGAGGGCGGCAATGAAACTGGCGACCACAACCGCAGTGGGCGGCGTGTCGAGGGCCAGCATGGCCTTCATCGCGTTATGGCCGTTGATCTCGGTCATCTCGCCCGCATGCAAGTAGTCGGGGTTCGGAGTGACTCCCGCTGCCTCTAGGGCCGCGACCAGACCCGCACGGCGACGGTGGGCAAAGTCCATATGCTCTAGCCCGTTGATCAACCCGATCCGGCGGTGTCCCAGAGATATCAGAAATTCACCGGCCCTCTGGAACGCGCTGGCATTGTTGACGTCGACCCAGCAATAGGGCATCTCGATATCGCTGGCGCGGCCATGGACCACGAAGGGCAGGTCAAGCTCTTGCAGTAGCGGAATGCGCGGGTCGTTCATCAAAGGGCCGTGCACGATGATGCCATCAACGCTGCCGCGACTTTTAAGATCGCGATAGATGTCCTCTTCGTTCTGGTCGTCCACGATGGTCAGCTTCATGTCATACCCGCAGGCTGAATAGCGTTCGCCTGCGCCGGCGATGAAGTCCGCGAAGACCGGGTTCACCATTTCATGCTGCGTGGACAGAGGGATGACATGGCCGATGGTCATTGACCGACCGCGCGCCAAACGCTGTGCGCCGATGTTGGGTTGGTAATTGTGCTTTTGCGCGGCGTGCTGAACCCGCAGGCGAGTGCGCTCTGCAACCTCGGGGTAGCCGTTCAGCGCACGGCTGACGGTTGTTTGGGACAGGCCCAGAATCTCCGAGAGTTGTTTTAGGTTCATGGCGTTAGACCCAGCCAAAGCGATTTGGATGTGCGGACAATACGGGCCTTTGTAGGTTTGGTCAAAGTCCATTCCGCGCTGCACCTGCATTGCTGCGGCGCAGATGAAAACATCATTGAATTATTATAGAACTGCGCCACCATGCGAATTGTGGGTGTTGACAGAAAGTACAAGTTGAAGCACCGTCGCGCCATTCAAAGCGCTTTGGATCTGTTTGGAGAGGATTCGAATTTGCGCCGTGGACCTTGGGAGGAAAACATGAAGAAGGTACTTTTCGCGGGAGTTGCTGCCTCTGCGATGATTGCAGGAAACGCTTACGCGCAGGACCTGATGTTCGCACCCGGTGAGGGTGATTTTCACTGGGACAGCTATCAGGCCTTTGCCGATGCAAATGATCTGGCGGGACAGACTGTTACGATCACCGGACCGTGGACAGGCAACGAAAAAGAGCGCGTGGAAAAGGTGTTCGATTACTTCGAAGCCGCGACCGGCGCGACCGTGGAATACTCGGGCTCTGACAGCTTTGAGCAGGACATCGTAATCTCGGCCGAAGCAGGTTCTGCACCGAACCTCGCCGTGTTCCCACAGCCTGGTCTGGCGGCAGATATGGCCAAGCGCGGCCTGCTGACTCCGCTGCCCGAGGGCACCGCAGACTGGGTGGCAGAGAATTTTGCAGCCGGTCAGTCTTGGGTCGATCTGGGCACCTATCCGGATCAGGACGGCAACGACCAGCTGTATGGTCTGTTCTACCGCGCCGACCTGAAATCGCTGGTATGGTACGTGCCCGAAGCCTTTGAAGAGATGGGCTACGAGATCCCCGAAAGCATGGAAGATCTGAAGGCGTTGACCCAGCAGATTGTCGATGACGGCGGCACCCCGTGGTGCATCGGTCTGGGCTCTGGTGCGGCGACCGGCTGGCCCGCAACCGACTGGGTCGAGGACCTGATGCTGCGCACCCAGCCCGCGTCGGTGTATGACCAGTGGGTCACCAACGAACTGCCTTTCAACGATCCAGCGGTCATCGGCGCGATCAATGAATTCGGTTGGTTCGCCCGCACCGAAGGTTATGCTGACGGCGGGGCAGAGGCTGTGGCCTCGACCGATTTCCGTGACAGCCCCACCGGTCTGTTTGAACTTCCGCCCAAATGCTACATGCACCGTCAGGCGTCGTTCATCCCCGCATTCTTCCCCGAAGATGTCGAAGTGGGCACCGACGCGGACTTCTTCTACTTCCCGAGCTACGCGGAAAAGGATCTGGGCAACCCTGTGCTGGGCGCAGGCACCTTGTTCGGCATCACCAGCCCGTCGGACGCGACAAACGTGTTCCTCGAGTTCATGAAGCTGCCGATCGCACACGAAGCATGGATGGCACAGGGTGGCTTCCTGACCGCTCATGCGGGTGTGAACACCGGTCTGTATAACACCGACAGCGAGCGCGCGATGGGCGAGATCCTGCAGGGCGCGACCACCTTCCGCTTTGACGGCTCGGACCTGATGCCCGGCGAGATCGGCGCAGGCGCGTTCTGGACCGGCATGGTCGACTACACCACCGGCGCCAGCGCAGAGGATGTGACCGCTGCGATCCAGTCCCGCTGGGACGAAATTAAGTAAGGTCATATGATCATGGCCTTCCCGCGCACCGCTGTGGGAGGGCTACTCCGGCGTTATTTGCGCCCCAAATTCTGATCCAGAAGGAACGAAGCCATGGGCCCGCTCATGCAAGGCGTGTTGACGATCCTGATCGGGGTCTTCGGCTGCATCGGATATTTCTACGCATCGAATTTGATCCTCGACCGGTTGATCTTTCCCGCCCGCAACGATGACGCAGGGCGCAACATCAACCGCGCCAATGCGGTGCGCCCTTGGCTCTTTCTGTTTCCGGCGCTTTTCGCGCTGACGCTCTATCTCGTCTATCCCGTGGTCGGCAGTTTTATCCGGTCGATGTATGATCGGACGGGCGACACGTTCATCGGGTTCCAGAACTACCAGAACTTGGCGGCTGACCCCGAATTCCGCAGCGCCGTGTTCAACAACCTGCTTTGGGTGCTTGTGGTGCCCGCGGCGGCGACGTTCCTTGGGCTGGTGATCGCGCAGTTGACCGACCGACTGAAGTGGGGCGGGATCGCGAAGTCGCTGATCTTTATGCCCATGGCGATCAGCTTCGTCGGCGCCTCGCTGATCTGGAAGTTCGTCTACGCCAACGACGCCAGCATCGGGATGCTGAACGCGGTGCGCCTGTTCTTTGGCGCGGACGGGCCCATTGACCCGCTGCAGGTGCCGTTCTGGAACAACTTCTTCTTGATGGTCATTCTGGTGTGGATCCAGACCGGCTTTGCCATGGTGATCCTGTCGGCGGCCCTGCGCGGTATCCCCGAAGAAACCATCGAGGCCGCCATTCTGGACGGGGCGAACCCCTTTCAGATTTTCTTCAAAATTCAGGTGCCACAGATCATGGGCACCATATTGGTGGTGTGGACCACGATCACCATCCTCGTGCTCAAGGTGTTCGACATTGTCTACACCATGACTGGGGGCAATTTCGGCACACAAATCCTGCCGAGTTATATGATGGAATACATGTTCCGCGATGACGGCCGCGCGACGGCGGTGGCGCTGGTGATCATGGTGCTCGTCTTGCCCGTGATGATCTGGAACATCCGCCAAGCCCGCAAAGAAATGCGCTGAGGAGGGGACCATGGAAAATATCGCTGGACACAAACCGGCCCTGACTTGGGTCACCCGCATCTGCGTATTGGTTCTGGTCATCCTTTGGCTGGTTCCGACAGTCGGTCTGTTCGTCTCGTCCTTTCGCGACCGCGACGACATCTCCGCCAGCCCGTGGTGGCAAGCGCCATTCCCGACCGAGCAAACCTCGGCCACGCGGATCAGCGGGGAGCCCGCGCTGGTCGACGGCGTCTACGTTCTGACAGGCAACCTGAAGGACACCGAAGAAGGCATTGGCAACATTACCGCTTTTGGTGTCAGTCGTTCCGCCCCAACCGGTGTCACAGCGGGCGAGGAAACTGAACTGCGCGGTGGCGGGACGCTGACTGTAAACGCAGATGGCAGCTATGAGTTGCGCACCCCCGAAGCGCCAAGTGACCGCGGCCAGCGTGTGTATTACGCCGCCGAAGTGCCCCCCGAATTCACCACCGACAATTACGAGCGGGTGCTCTATTCGAACGGCATGGCGCAGGCCTTTATCAACACGTTTACCGTGACCATTCCGGCGACGGTGATCCCCATCCTGATCGCGGCCTTTGCAGCCTATGCGCTGGCGTGGATGCAGTTCCCGGGGCGCGGCCTGCTGATTGCGGGGGTCGTGGGCCTGCTGGTGGTGCCGCTACAGCTGGCTCTGGTCCCGCTGCTCAGACTGCACAACGACATCGGCATCGGACAAAGCTTTGTCGGCATCTGGCTGGCGCACACGGGCTTTGGCCTGCCGCTGGCGATTTACCTGCTGCGCAACTACATGGTCGGCTTGCCCAAGGACATCATCGAAGGGGCCAAGGTCGATGGCGCCACCGACTTCCAGATTTTCACCCGCATCGTACTGCCCCTCAGCTTTCCGGCGTTGGCGTCCTTTGCGATCTTCCAGTTCCTGTGGACATGGAACGATCTGCTGGTCGCCAAGGTTTTCCTACCGTCCGACAGCGGCAGCTGGGTGATGACACGCAAGATCGCTGACGACCTATTGGGGTCGCGCGGGGGCGATTGGGGCATTCTGGCGACGGCGGCCTTTGTGTCGATCGCTGTGCCGATCGCCGTGTTTTTCCTGATGCAACGCTATCTGGTCCGCGGCCTCTTGGCCGGTTCTGTGAAATAACGCGGTCCCCTCCGGCCGCATTCAAGACAATAGAAAGTACTCCCTATGGTTCCTAAACTGAGCAAAGCCGAAAACCCCGACTGGTGGCGCGGCGCTGTCATCTATCAGATCTATCCGCGCAGCTATCAGGACAGCAACGGCGACGGGATCGGCGACCTCTTGGGCATTGTGCAGCGTTTGCCCTACATCGCCTCGCTCGGGGTGGATGCGATCTGGATTTCGCCGTTTTTCACCAGCCCGATGAAGGATTTCGGCTACGACGTCAGCGACTATTGCGACGTGGACCCGATGTTCGGCTCGCTCGCGGATTTTGACGCGGTGATCGAGACGGCCCATTTCTACGGCATCAAGGTGATGATCGATCTGGTGATGTCGCACACCTCGGACCAGCACCCATGGTTCATCGAAAGCCGCGAGACCCGCGATAACCCCAAGGCCGATTGGTACGTGTGGTCGGACCCCAAGGATGACGGCACGCCGCCCAACAACTGGCTGTCGATCTTTGGCGGGCCAGCGTGGCAGTGGGATGCAGGCCGCGAACAGTATTACCTGCACAACTTCCTTGTGTCCCAGCCCGACCTGAACTTCCACAATCCCGATGTGCAGGACGCGGTCCTGAGCGCCGCGCGGTTCTGGCTGGAGCGGGGGGTAGATGGCTTCCGTCTGGACACGATCAACTTCTACTTCCACGACGCCGAATTGCGGTCCAACCCGGCCCTGCCAAAGGAAGAGCGCAAGGACACCATCGCGCCGTCGGTGAACCCCTATAACCACCAGCGCCACATCTATTCCAAGAACCGCCCCGAGAACCTCGCGTTCCTCAAGAAGTTCCGCGAGCTTTTGGATGAATTCCCCGGTGCCGCGACCGTGGGCGAAGTCGGCGACGCGCAGCGGGGGCTCGAGATCATGGGCGAGTACACGCGCAAGGGCGAGGGCGTGCACATGTGCTATGCCTTTGAGTTCCTTGAGAACGAATTGCTGACGCCGGAAAAAGTCGTGCGCGTTATGAACCAAGTGGATGACGTGGCTGCCGAGGGTTGGGCGTGTTGGGCATTTTCCAACCACGACGTCATGCGTCATGCCAGCCGCTGGAACCTGCCGCCTGCGGCGCAGCGCCTGTATATCTCGCTGATGATCAGCCTGCGTGGCTCCGTCTGCCTCTATCAGGGCGAGGAACTGGGGCTCCACGAAGCGGATGTCGCCTTTGAGGATCTGCAGGACCCGTATGGCATTCAGTTCTGGCCGGAGTTCAAAGGCCGAGATGGCTGCCGGACGCCTATGGTTTGGGACATTAACGAGCATAACGCGGGCTTCTCGAATGCGGCGCGGCCTTGGCTGCCCGTGTCGGGGGATCACGCCAACAAAGCTGTGGCCGAACAAGAGAAAGACCCCTCTGCGCTGCTTCATCACTACCGCCGCGTCATCGGGATGCGCCACGCGCATCAGTCTCTGGTGACAGGCGATCACGCTGACCTCAGGGCCGAGGGCACCGTGCTGTCCTTCCGCCGTGTGTGCGAAGATGAAGAGCTGTTCTGTGCGTTCAATATGTCGGACCAGCCGGCAACCATCGAAGGGCCAGTGGGCAATTGGCACACCGTCAACACCGAGATGGGCAGCTGCGGCGTGGCCGAGGATGGGAAAATCCATCTGGGGCCGTGGCAGCCCAGCTTCTTGGTAAAGATGTAAGCGCGATCGGGAGGGGGACACTATGGCCGATCTGAAACTGACCGATGTGGCGAAAAGCTACGGTCCGGTCGACGTTCTGAAGCACATTGATCTGGAGATCGAGAAGGGCGAGCTGATCGTCTTTGTTGGGCCGTCGGGCTGCGGGAAGTCGACCTTGCTGCGGATGATCGCCGGTCTGGAAAAGATCACCGGCGGTGAGTTGCAGATCGACGGGCAGGTGGTCAATAACGTGCCTCCTGCGCAGCGCGGGATCGCCATGGTGTTCCAATCCTATGCTCTGTATCCGCATATGACCGTGCGCGAGAACATGTCCTTCGCGCTGAAGATCGCGGGGAAGTCGAAGTCCGAGATTGAAGCGGCCGTGAACCGCGCCGCCAAGATTTTGCAGTTGGAGCCTTATTTGGACCGTCTGCCCAAAGCGTTGTCCGGCGGTCAGCGTCAGCGTGTGGCAATCGGGCGGTCGATCGTGCGCGACCCCAAGGTCTATCTGTTCGACGAGCCGCTCTCGAACCTTGACGCTGCGCTGCGCGTGGCGACGCGGATCGAGATTGCGCAACTCAAAGAGCAGATGCCCGACAGCACCATGATCTATGTGACCCACGATCAGGTCGAGGCGATGACCCTCGCCAGCCGGATCGTCGTTCTAGCAGGAGGCGGGATTGCTCAGGTTGGCACACCTCTGGAACTGTACGAGCGCCCCGAGAATACCTTTGTCGCGCAGTTCATCGGCTCGCCGCAGATGAACTTGCTGGGGGGGCGCATTGTCGGGACGGGACAGCAGACCCGCGTGGAACTGCCAGAGGGGCAGGGATCGATCCTGTCAAACTACCCGACCAAAGAAAGCGACATGGGGCTGGAGGTCGAGGTCGGTATCCGTCCCGAGGATATGATCGCGACGGATGGGCCTGACTACGCATATGAGGGCGAAGTAGAGATCAAGGAAGCCTTGGGCGAGGTTACGCTGCTCTACTTCAAAAAGCAGAAGCCAGAACATGAGCCGGTGATTGCCAAGCTGCCCGGCATCCATACGGACGTCAGGGGCAAGCGGATGCGGATGACAGCGGAACCCGAAAAGGTGCACCTGTTCAACAACGGTCAATCCCTGCTCTACCGCTGACGCGCTAGAGTGTTGTGAAAATGAAAAAGGCTGGTCGATGGACCAGCCTTTTGCTTGTTTATTTGGTCTGGCTTAGCCGCGACGGCGACCACCACGGCGACCGCCGCGTCCACCGCCTGCTGCCATCGACGCTTTGGCGGCGTCAGCAAAGGTAGCACCTTCTTTGGTGGCTTCGAGGACTTTGGAGAACTCGATCCATGCACCGCCATTCGGGTCGTGGTTCATCAGCATGTTGGCCGCTTTGATGGCTTCCATTTCCACCTGACGGACAGGGTTCATGATCGCCGAGGTCATGCCTGCGCCGATGGCCATGGGCAGGAAGGCCGCGTTGATGCCGTGACGGTTGGGCAGGCCAAAGCTGATGTTCGACGCGCCGCAAGTGGTGTTCACACCCAACTCGTCGCGCAGACGGCGGACCAGAGCAAACACCTGCTGGCCTGCAGTCGCCATGGCGCCAACGGGCATGACCAACGGGTCAACGACGATGTCATGGGCGGGGATGCCAAAGTCAGCGGCACGCTCGACGATTTTCTTGGCGACGGCAAAGCGGACATCGGGGTCTTCGGAGATGCCGGTGTCGTCGTTCGAGATCGCTACAACGGGAACGTTGTACTTTTTGACCAGCGGCAGAACCAGCTCCAGACGGTCTTCTTCGCCGGTCACCGAGTTCAGCAGGGGGCGGCCGTTTGCTGCTGCCAGACCTGCTTCGAGCGCGGCAGGTACAGAGCTGTCAATGCAGAGCGGCGTGTCTGTCAGACCCTGAACCAGTTTGATCATCTTGGTCATGAGCGGCGGCTCAGTCTCGTTCGGGTTGGGGTTCGAGTTGTAGACAACACCCGCGTTGATATCGAGCACCATGGCGCCGCACGCGACCTGTTCCAGCGCGTCTTTCTCGACGGTGCTGAAATCGCCTGCTTCGAGTTCGGCCGCCAGTTTCTTGCGGCCGGTGGGGTTGATGCGTTCGCCGATGACGCAGAAGGGCTCGTCAAAGCCGATGGTGACAGTCTTGGTTTGCGACTCGATGACAGTGCGGGTCATTGGCGTTCCTTAGTCTTGGTTTGCGGGGACAGCAGAGCGTCCGCCGTTGTCGATGGCCCACTGCGCGTTAGTCTTGATGCCGCCGAGCGGGAAGAAATGGACATTGGTGATGTTGAAATCAGGGTTGGCGGCCTTATGTGCGGCCAGTTCTGCGACGACCTCGTTGGGCTCGAAGGGCAGCATCAGCTTGGTCACGTCTTTGGCGCGCTTCTGCAGAACCTTGAGCGAGGGGCCGACGCCGCAAGCAACCGCGAACTTGATCATGGTCTGCAGCTTCGCAGGGCCCGCAATACCGATGTGGATCGGGATATCGACGCCAGCAGCCATGATGCTGTCGGCCCACTCGATGATCGGCTTTGCTTCGAAGCAGAACTGGGTCGCCAGAGCCATTTCGGCATCCGTGCGTTCGTTGAACGACGTCTTCCAGCGCAGAGCGTCCATGACGTTCTGATCGCCGCCCTTGGGGTCGATATCCTTGTTGCCCTCGGGGTGGCCCGCGACGTGGAGGCGGGTGAAGCCCGCGCGGTCAAAAAGGCCGGTTTCCATCAGCTGCATGGAGCTGTGGAATTCGCCGTGGGGCTGCGCAACGCCGCCAGCCAGAAGCAGCGCCTGTTTGACGCCTGCTTCACCTTGATAGCGGTTGATCCAGTCCTCGAGGGTCGCGGCGTCTTTGATGATGCGCGCGGGAAAGTGGGGCATGACCTGAAAGCCGTCATCTGCCAGACGGGCTGCGGTTTCGACCATGTCCTCGATCGGGGTGCCCTCGATGTGGGCGATGTAGACGCGTGTGCCCTCGGGCAGCAGGTCGCGGAAGTTTTCGACCTTCGACGCAGTGCGCGGCATGACTTCGATCGAGTAATCCTGAAGGAAAGCCTCGACTTGGGGGTTCACTGTGGGTGCAGCCACGTCTTCGCGCTTGCGGAAATTCAACAAAGCCATCGCGGCCTCCCAGATCTGCCGGGGTGTGCTCATGCACGCCCACCGTTTTCAATCAGCGCCTTCACTTTGGCCTGATCATACTCCTCAGTCAGCCGTGCGGCTTCCGCCTCGGCAAGGGTCTGGGGGTCACCATCCCGCGTGTCGATCACGTCTTTGCGCCATTCGGCCAGATAATCGTCAGTCTGATCGGCGCCGGATTTCATGGCGGCGCGGTCGATGGCTTGTTCAAAACGCTCTGGCAGCTGGATTTTCGCTGCTTTGCGTCCTTTGCCGACGATGACCTGAGCCGGAATATCGCGCCAGTAAACGATGGTGATCTCGGGCATGATGCGATTCCCTGTTCCCTATGCAGTCTGTTGTAGAGCGCGCGTTTGCGTCGCCTTGTGCAAATTTCGACACTGTAAAACGTGTGTGCGACCTGAGCATAATCTTGGGCACCGTTCGTGGCCATGCTGCAGGACGTGAAAGTTCCGCATGATGATCATCTGTCTGATATGGGAAGCGGGCGGGCGGGGCGCAACAACATCTGCATATGTGCATAACCGGTCCTTGCGCATTCGGGGCGGAGTGACTACCCTATTGGGTAACAATGAATGGAGGGCGTGGACATGACGCCCAGGCGTCCCGATTGCGCGGGCGCACTCCCGAAAACGGTCGAGAGCGCTCATCGCGCATCGCCCGATCCAAACGAGCTGTATGCCGCCTTGGATTTGGGCACGAACAGCTGCCGTATGCTGATTGCCAGACCGAATGGCGCTCAGTTCACGGTGGTCGATAGCTTTTCCAAGTCCGTCCAGTTGGGCGAGGGCTTGGAAAGCACTGGCAACCTAAGCCGCGCAGCCATGAACCGGACTGTGCAGGCACTAAAGGTGTGCCAGCAGAAGCTTCAGCGGCATCGCGTGACGCATATGCGTCTCGTGGCAACCGAAGCGTGCCGAAGGGCTAAGAACTCTCGTAAGTTCCTGCAACAGGTGCGTCGCGAGACGGGCTTGTCGCTAGAGATTATTCCGCCAGAGGAAGAGGCCCGCTTGGCCGTGGTGTCCTGTGCGCCGCTGGTCAGCCCGCGCACGCAGCAGTTGCTCGTGGTTGATATCGGCGGTGGGTCGACGGAATTGGTCTGGATTGATCTGGCCCAAGTCCCGCGCCGCGAGCGGGCGAAATCCATCATGCGCCTGCATCAGGGGTTCAAAGCCCGTGGCCCGCGCCTGAACCACCCACCGGCTAAGGTGGTGGACTGGATCAGCGTGCCCTATGGCGTGGCAACCCTACGCGAGCAATTCTCGGATGTGGAGGATGACGCAGCGCGGTTTGCCCTAATGAGCTGGTTCTTTGAAGAGAACTTGGCCGAGTTCGCGCCCTATGCCCGCGAGCAGCAGCGCCAAGGGTTTCAGATTGTCGGCACCAGCGGCACGGTGACAACCGTTGCGGCCTCGCACCTTGGGCTCAAGCGCTACGACCGGACCAAGGTTGACGGGTTGCGCATGAACTCTGACCAGATCAACAAAGTGATCGACGGCTATCTCAAGCTTGGCCCCGAGGGCCGCCGCCGCGATCCCCGCATTGGAAATGATCGCCAGACCCTGATCATGTCAGGCTCTGCGATCCTGCAAGCGCTCTTGCGCTGTTGGCCTACGGACCGCCTTTCGGTGGCGGATCGTGGTCTGCGCGAGGGGCTTTTGTACGCACAGATGAGCGTCGATGGCGTTCTGAAGGACATCGAATAATGGCGAAAAAACCAACCAAAAACACGTCGGGTCGCGGTCAACGTGATCTGACCGTCAAAGTCAAAACCGCCCGTGGGCGCACAACCAGCCAGCAGCGCTGGTTGCAGCGTCAGCTGAACGACCCCTATGTCAAACGTGCCAAGGAAGAAGGGTATCGCGGTCGCGCGGCCTTCAAGATTTTGGAGCTCGACGAAAAGTATCGTTTCCTCGTACCCGGTGCGCGCGTCGTGGATCTGGGGTGTGCTCCTGGCGGGTGGTGTCAGGTGGCGGTCAAACGCGTGAATGCCTTGGGAGAGAAAAAGGGCAAGGCGATCGGCACTGTGCTTGGCGTGGACCTACAAGAAGTCGAAGCCATCGCAGGCGCTGAAATCCATCAGTTGGACTTTTTGGCCGATGACGCCGACTTGCAGGTCAAAGAATGGCTTGGCGGCAGCGCCACTGTCGTTATGTCGGACATGGCGGCTGCGTCCAGCGGTCACAAGCAGACGGACCACTTGCGCATCATCGCCCTGTGCGAGGCGGCTGCCTACTTCGCGTTCGACGTGCTGGAGCCCGAGGGAACGTTTGTTGCCAAAGTTCTGGCTGGCGGGGCCGAGGGCAGCCTGCAGCAACTTTTGAAGCAGCGCTTCAAGAAAGTGGTCAACGTAAAACCCCCGTCGAGCCGCGCCGACAGCTCTGAAAAATTTGTGGTCGCCACAGGCTTCCGCGGGGAAGAGACGTCCGAAGACGAGGATGACGATGTCTGAGGGGGCCGTGCCTTCGCTCTCTGAATTTCTTTCGCTCGGGTGGGCGCGTCTGATTGCAGGCGCCACTTCACCGGAGGCTGCGGCGCGTCATCCAACACTCGGAACATTTGGTCTGAGCGGTTGGCCAGAGATGCGCAGCGTGGTGCTGCGTCGCGCCGATCCCGATGCTGCTATTTTGGAAGTCCACACCGATGTCGCGTCGGAGAAGGTGTCGGAGTTGCGCGAGAATGGACATGCCGGCTTGCATGTCTGGGATCCTGCCGAAGCGCTCCAGATCCGGCTACGTGGCCGTATGCAAGAAATCCCGCGCAAGGACCTGCCTGATATCTGGGAAAAGGTCCCTGCACATGCACGCAAGGTGTATGGGGGGCATCCCTATCCGGGTTACGCGATCCACAGCCCGAATGATTATACCGACGACCCGCAGATCGACCGTTTCGCCGTACTGCGCCTATCGGTCGAAGAAATTGAGTTACTGCTGATAGATCCGGAAAAACACAAACGCGCCGTGTTCCGGCGCGTCGACGGTTTCGCAGGACAGTGGATCGCGCCGTAACGGGTCAGATTTGACCGAACACGACTGCTTCGACTTCGTCCCAACTGACCGGGTTTTCAAATACTTCTTCAACGGGCGGCGGCAAAAGCGGAGCCAGATGCCTGCGCCAGTAGCTTACGCGCTCTCTCATTTTGTCGCTTCGACCGATCTCGTCGGCGACATCGCCGGCAGCAGACTCGTCAAGGCTGCCTAGTACAAAGGCGAAAGCACGCTCGTCCAGTGTCATCTAACAGGGTACTCCGAGTAGTTGGGTGCGGAGCGCAGATCCTGCGTCCCTTACCATACTACCAACGGCTTGAACTGGCCGATTATAGAGCGACCCTAGATCATCTAAGGTGAGGTTATAGACCAATTTGGCCACAAGCATCTCTGCGGCCTCTACCGGAAGTGACCGAATGGCGAGGTTGATCCGACCAACTTGATGGTGCCGAAGCTCTTGTTCCTGTTGGCTCAGATCGCGATCAGGCTCCCATGCAATGTTGCGCCCAAAGAACGGCTGGTCGCCGGATTGCTCTTTCAGTCGCGCAATGGCCAGATAGCGCGTCCGGCGGATAAGCCAGTCCAGCGCGTCCTCTGATCCCGGCTCAAAGTTAGCTGCTTCGCGCCAGATGCGCGGCATCAGCTCGAGATAGGCAAGTTTTGCTTGGGAACGGTCCTCAAGCAGGCGGACAAGCTCTGTGTAGAGCTTGTTGCCGTGCATCTCGTGCAGCTCACGCAACCCGTTTTTGTCGCGACCTGCGATCCTTTTTAGGACTTCTGTGGTCGCACACTCCAGAACTTGATTTTCCACTTTGAAACACTCCGTTCACACACACTCTGAGTAGGAGAACGGACCAAAGGGGTGGCATGTTAGGGTCTAAGGGATATTTTTATATCCCTTGGGGTATAATTATATCCTTGGGTCAGGTGTAGGCAGGGTGTTTGGCGTCTGCCTTGATCAAGTCGCTGGCCTTCTCTGCGATCATGATGGTCGGAGAATTTGTATTGCCAGATGTGATCGCGGGCATCACCGATGCATCCACAACGCGGAGGCCGTCAATCCCGCGCACGCGGCACCGTTCGTCAACCACGGCCATTGGATCAGTCCCCATGCGGGCCGTGCCGACGGGGTGGAAAATGGTAGAAGCGATGTTTCCCGCACCTTCGGCCAATTCGGCATCGGTCTGGTATTGTGGGCCGGGTTTGAACTCTTCGGGGCTAAATTGCGCCATGGCGGGTTGGGCCATGATCTGGCGGGTCAGCTTGATGGCGTTGGCGGCGACGATGCGGTCGCCTTCGGTGGACAGGTAGTTCGGCTGGATTTCCGGCGGGGTCATAGCGTCTGGGCTGGTGATGTGGACGTGACCGCGACTCTCGGGGCGCAGGTGGCAGACGCTGGCGGTGATGGCGTCGAAATCGTGGGGCGCTTGACCAAAGGCTTCCAGCGTGACGGGCTGTACGTGGTATTCCAGATCGGGCGTCGCCACGTCGGGGCTGGAATAAGCAAAGGCCGCGAGCTGGCTAGGCGCCATCGACATCGGCCCCGACCGTTTCAGAAGGTACTCAAGGCCGATCATCCCCTTGCCCCACAGGCTGTTGGCCATGGTATTCAGGGTCTTTGCGCCTTGCACCTTGTAGGCGCAGCGGATTTGCAGGTGGTCTTGCAGATTGCCACCCACATCAGGGGCGTCGAGTCGGACATCGATCCCATGTTCTTGCAGCAGCGCACCGGGCCCAATGCCGGACAGTTGCAGCAGTTGGGGAGAGTTGATGGCACCCGCGCTCAGGATGACTTCGCCGCGAGCGGCGGCGCGGGCAGGGGCGCCTTGGACACGGAGTTGCACCCCGCTGGCGCGCATTCCGTCAAAGGTCAGTTTTTCGGCCTGCGCATGAGTCACGACCCGCAAATTGGGCCTGTTCGCAGCAGGTTTCAGGAAGCCTTTCGACGTATTCCAGCGCCATCCGGCCTTCTGGTTCACCTTGAAGTATCCGACCCCAAAGTTGTCGCCGGTATTGAAGTCGGGGGTCTCGGGGATGCCAGCCTCGACAGCGGCGTGTTTCCACGATTCCAGCACATCCCATTTCAGGCGCTGTTCCTCGACGCGCCATTCGCCGCCCGCACCGTGGTGCTCATTCGCACCGCCATAATAGTCTTCGGACTTGATGAAGTAGGGTAGGACATCATCCCAGCCCCAACCAGTCAGTCCCATCTGGCGCCAGCCATCATAATCTGCCGCCTGACCGCGCAGGTACAGCATTCCGTTGATCGAAGAGCAGCCTCCCAGAACCTTGCCGCGCGGATAGAGAAGCTCACGGTTGTTCAGGCCCTTGCACGCGGCGGTCTTGTAACCCCAGTCCGTACGCGGGTTGCCAATGCAATAGAGATAGCCGACAGGGATGTGAATCCAGTGATATTTGTCATGGCCGCCAGCCTCCAGCAGCAGCACCGATTTCGTGGGGTCTTCACTTAGCCTGTTGGCTAGAACGCAGCCCGCCGAGCCTGCTCCGACGATGACATAATCATAGGTTCCCAATTCCAACATGGCGCGTCCTCCCTGAAACCATCCATCCCTGTGGCAACTATCGCTGTTTCGGGCTGGACGGGGAATGAACGGTTTCGCACAATGTATGTCGAAAACCGTGCAGGGGCGCTCATGCAGTTCGACTGGGAAGACATCCGCTATTTTCTAGAGACCGAGAGGGCGGGGCGCATGGCCTTGGCCGCGCGGCGGCTCGGGGTCAGTCATACCACTGTCGCCCGCCATATCGAGCGTCTGGAACGCGCCATTGGCACCGCTGTCTTCGAGCGTAGCGACGAAGGGATGCTCTTGACCGAGACTGGTGAGCGCATCCTGTCCCACGCCCGCGATATGGAGCGGAACGCGCTTGCCTTGGGGGATCGCCTGAGCGGAAGCGCCGAAGAGTTGTCGGGGGTCGTGCGCGTTGGGGCGCCCGACGGCTTTGGAAATGCGGTGCTTTCTCATATCTTGCCGAAGATCTTGCAGAAGAACCCCGGATTGCGCGTCGAATTGGTGCCGGTCCCGCGGACCCACAAACTGTGGAAGCGGGATGTGGACATCGCGATCAGCCTTGATCGGCCGCAAACCGGTCGTCTGATCATGCGAAAACTGGTGGACTATGACTTGCGCCTGTACGGTGCGCCCGCGCTGCTGACGGATCTACCGCGTTCGATCGAAGCGCTGACCGGCTATCCCTTTGTTGGGTATATCGACGATCTGCTTTATTCAGGCGAGTTGGACTTTAACCGGCTCATCCACCCGCAGCTTCAGACTGTTTACAAAGCCGCGACCGTCAAGGCGCAACTGGACGCCGTACGGGCAGGGGCAGGGCTGGGGGTTCTACCGTGCTTTATGGCGCAACAAACCGATTTGTTGCCCATCCTGCCCGAAGAGGTCCAGTTCAACCGCCGCTATTGGCTGCTTTATCCCGAAGAGTTCCGTGACCTAACGCGGATCCGTTGGGTGGCTGATTTCATTGTTGATGCGGTGCGGTCATCCAGTGTGCCATTTACCTATCCCCAAACATAGAAACGCCGCCCTCGAACGCGGGGCGGCGTTTCCTGTCAAGCACGGGGCGGAGGTCCCTTACTGCTTGATTTTGACTTTGTTTCTTTTGCCTTTCTGGTTGAGCTTGGCGATGTTGTAGTTGCCATCCTGATTGATGGTCACATCATGCGATTCGTTGCCGGTTCCTTGGACTTTGCCAATCAGGATGTTGCCGGTACCGTTTTGGGTCAGGTAGTAGGCGCCGTTGCTGTCGTTGATCTTCAGGTCCATCAAGTTGCTTGTGCCAATCTGGGTGGTCATGAACATGTTGCTGGAACCAGTGATTTCCGCGTCCAGTTTGTTGGCATTGCCGGTCTGGATGCTGACCACGTCGTTTGATGCACCTGTAATGATGATCTCATACTGGTTTTTGCCCAGTGTTTGGTCTTCGGCGGCCATTTGCGACAGAGCCAGTTTGTTGGAGCTGCCAGCCAGAGTGATGGTTGCTTCGTTTTCGTCGCCGGACTGAGAGGTTTTGAACAAGTTGCTGTCGCCATCGACCGCAAGGGTCAGCTTGTTGTCCTCCCCAGCTTGAAACAGCGCGTTGTCATCGTTGGTCGTGGTACCGTCGTAATCGGTGCTGTTGCTCTGGCCGACAATGTCCACGATGATGCTGTTGCCGTCCGCTCCTGCAACACCTTGCTGCGCGCGCAGTGTGTTCGAGGCGCCTTCAACATCGAAATCCATGGCGTTCGCGTTACCGATCTGGATCAACTGAAGCGCGTTCGAGTCGCCGTTCAGGGTGCCGACAGTGATATTGTTGGTGTTGCCCGTCTGGCTTGCACCGAGATCGATGTTGTCGTTCATGATCGAGACAGCTGCGATTGTGTTCGCATCACCGTTCTGGACAAAGGCCGTCTCATTGTTGTCACCAGTGATCGATGTCAAACCAGCCACGTTGCCCGCGCCGTTTTGCAGGATGCCGAACTGGTTGTTGTTGCCGGTGGCATTCCACCAAGCTTCGTTCTGATCTCCTGTCTGCGAGATGATGCTGCTGGTTGCGCCAACTCCGGATGCGAAGCGCGCGGTCAAACCACCATTGCCATTGCCGTCACCCGACATAGTGATCGAAAGGGTGTTGTTGTTGCCGCTCTGTGCAAGACCTGCTGTGTTTCCGTCCACCGCGCCTGTCGAACCAGAGTTGTTTTGCGTGATCGTGGCAGAGTTTCCGGTGCCGCCGCCTTGGGTCACGGTTGTGATCAGGTTTGCCATGCCGGTCTGGGTCAGCGATATGGTGTTCGCAGAGCCCTCTTGGGTGATGACTTCGCCCTCTTGGCCAATGCGGTTGGCGCTTGCGATGCCGGACACTGTGCCACCATCTTGCCGGCTTTGGTTGATTGTGATCGAGTTGGCAGCGCCACTCAGGGTGTTGCTCTGCTGGATCGAGGTCACAATGTTTGCGGACTCATTGGGCGTGGTGTTGTTGGCCGAGCCCTGAGTGATGGAAATCGTGTTCTGGCTTGCATTCGACCCGCTCACGCCGGTCTGTTTGATCGACTGCACGACGTTGTTGTTCTGGTTCTGCGTAATGGTGGTCGCGCTGCGGTCGCCAATTTGCTGAAAACCAGTTCCGATGGTGCCCACGCTGTTGCTGTTGCCGCCCTGCGTCACAGTCAGCGTGTTCAGGGTGCCATTTTGGATCGCGTAGATTGCGTTCTCATCTTCATCAGCATCCAAGCCTACCGTGTTCAGGCTGCCTTCTTGCGTGATGGTGGCTGTGTTGTCATCGCCGTTTTGATCGAGCAGCGCGACATTATCAACTTCCTGCGCGGCCACTGCTGATGAGATTACAGCAAAGGAGACGGAATTGATAAGAAGTGTTTTAACTTTCATTTTCGTGGTCCGATCTTGGTCCTGCATTTCACTTTTGCTCGAAAGCATCTGAGCCCATTACTCCCTGCGCCGAGATAAAGTTTCGGAGCCATCCCTAAGATAAATAATATCTTTTTGACGTAGACTCTTGGGTTCGTAATGCTCTTGCCTGCTGCGATGCTTTAGGACGTTATCGAACTATAGGAGTAGATTTGATACTCGGAAATGTTGGTTGGGGTAACCAATATGGCTTTTCTGTTACACCCGATCGGATAGAAATTAATACGAAAGTGCGGGAAATGAAAAATAGGTCAGGATGAATTCCACTAGAGAATGTAATTAATTTATGGGTGCAACTTGTTAAAATATCTGTAAATACTATTTGCAAAACAATCGCTCCTAAAATGGAGGCAGGCATATGGCAGGTCGAATCACTCTGGTACTTGGTACAGCGTTGTCGCTTGCGGCGGGGCAGGTGGCGTCGCAGGACTTGGTTTATCAGCCGGTGAATCCGAGTTTTGGGGGCAGCCCTCTAAATTCCGGTCATCTCCTTTCGATCGCGAGCGCGCAGCGCAACGCGACAGCATCCGACTACGAGGAGCCGCAGTCCTCCAGTTCCTTCAGTAGTTCCTCGACTGGGCTCTCGCAGGCAGAGCTCTTTGCCCGACAGCTTCAGAGTCGCCTTTTGTCGTCCCTGTCCAGCGAAGTCGTTGAGGCCATTTTCGGGGATGACCCGCAGGAAAGCGGCAAGGTGGTGTTCGGGACCACAGAGATCACCTTTGATCGCGGGATCGACTCGATCGACCTGACGCTCACGGATACGGTCGAGGGGACTGTCACCGAGATTTCGGTGCCTCAGCTGGTCGTGAACTAATGGCGTGGGTGGTGAGAACCGCAGTAGCTGGTGTCGCCGCGTTGGGCCTGTCTGCGTGCGACGCGAACCTTCCGGGGCTCTATCGTGATCTGGACAATGCGAAATTCGAGGCTGAGCAGCCTCAAACGACGGACCAGTCGCAGGCGCTTTTGAATGTGCCCCCGCCAGCGCAGAAGATGACAGTTTCTGTGTTTGAAATGCCAGATCTGAGCGGACAGTACAAAGAGACATCCACAGGCCAGAACCTGTCCCGTGCGGTCACGCAGGGCGCGGCCGACATCTTGATTAAATCGCTGGTCGAAGCCGGCGGTCGTCGTTGGTTCAGTGTGCTGGATCGCGCGGCATTGGATAGCCTTCTCAAAGAACGTCAGATCGTTACGGAAATGCGCCGCATCTACCGTGGCGAGACAGAGGTCGACCCCGCTGCGCTGGGGCCGATGGACCACGCTGGAATTATGATCCAAGGCGCGATCGTGGGCTACGACTCGAATATCGTGTCTGGTGGCATCGGAGCGCAGTATCTTGGGATCGGTGCGAACCGCCGATACAAACTGGACGTCGTGACGGTCAGCTTGCGTGCAGTCTCCACAGGCTCTGGCGAGGTTCTTGCCGCAGTCATGATACGCAAGCCGATCGCGTCGATTTCGACGCAGGGGAATGTGTTCCGCTACGTGGCCTTGGACGAAATTCTGGAAAGCGAGCTGGGTGTCGCCATGAACGAACCCAAACAGGTCGCGATCGAGGCGGCGGTTCAAAAGGCTGTGCTAACCCTGATCGCAGAAGGCGTGGATGTAGGGCTCTGGGCCTTCGCTGACCCGGATGGCGGTAAAGCCTTCCTCGATGCCTATCGCCGCGAGAAGTACGGGCAGGGCACCACGTCGGTCGAGCCGGTTTCCTCTCGGACCAAGCGTCGCCTGTTCATCCCGCGGACCGTCCCAGCGAAACCTGAACCCGAAGCGGTATCCGCTCCGATCATCACACCTCAAAACGAAGGGGTGGCCCCTCCTGTCGATCCGTCTTCGGACGAAGTTCTGGGATAGGCTATCAAACGGTGCCTCCCTTCAGGTTTGAAGAAGGCGAAAGACACATGCAATTCACGGAAAGGAGGCCTGTTACCCCACGTCACATCATGGCATCTCAAGGAAACAACTGATCATTTCCTTGCTTGAGCCATGCGTCACTTCCTGAAACATCTCTGTCTGATCGCTCTTGCCATTGGTGTCCCGCTGAGGGCGGCCGATGCAGGCACGAACAGGGTCGAAATCAGTCAGGTGCAAACCGGTCTATCGCTTGATGACCCGTCGCTTTTTGTCCGCCCGCTTATCTCCGATGTTTCGGTCGATGGGATGCACAATGACATTCAGTTGCATCAGATCGGGTCTGGCCACGAGGCACATCTGACGGTTGTTGGTTCGGATTGCCATGTTTTGATCGAGCAGACGTCGGTCGGCGCATTTGCCAGCGTTCACCAGGCCGGAACCGGCAATTCGCTGGTGTTGTTTCAGGGGCATTGAAACCTTTTCACCTCGGAGATCGTCATGAGGTGCATGAAACACACAACACTTCTGCTAACTGGTCTTCTGTGCGCGCCTCTGTCTGCTTATGCCGACGGGAACAAGCTGTACCTGCTTCAGAATACACCAACCCAAGGAAGCGCCGAGGGGAACCAGATCGAGGTGGACCAGTCCAACTCGTTGTATTCCGAGTTGGGCAGAGAAGACGCGCCTTTGGTGCAAGAGGGCTTTGCAAACGCCGCCCAAATCATGGTGGAAGGGGCGGGGTCGCAAGTCGCGCTATCGCAAGAGACGCAGAATACTGTTGGAAACCAAGGGGTTATTCTGGCCTATAACGGCGCAAACGCTCGGTTAGAGCAGACAGGCACCCAAAATAGCGGCACAATCGGACTAAGCGGGGTTAACCTCGAAGGCACTCTGATCCAAGAAGGAAGCCAGCTCACTGGAACCCTTATTGCCGTAGGAGACAACGCAACCGCGTCGCTCACGCAAACCGGTACGGATCTGAACGGTCGGCTCGAAGTCGAAGCCTACAACAGTTATGTGCGCTATAAAATGGAGGGGAATGGGCTGTATAATCCAGGCTTACCCTTGCGCATCTACACATTTAATCGCGATATTTCGGTCACCCAGCGTAACTTTTGGGGCAACGGGAACGGCAACGGAAATATTGGCAATGGCAACGGGAACGGAAACAACGGAAACGGCAACGGGAACAACGGCAACACCGGCGGCAACAATGGCAACGGGAACGGGAACGGAAACGGGTCATGAAGGGGTTTCGCACTGCGGCACTGGCCGCCGCTCTGACAGTTTGCAGCAGTTTTGCGCAGGGGCAGACACTTAGCGATCTGATTTCGGCTTTTTCCGGCGAGTGGTTTTCTTTTGACCGAGTGCGCTCTCAGAGCGGTGGTGTCTGTGAAATAGACCTGACGACTGAGACGCTTGGAAATGTGTTTGTTGCCCGCTCTAAAAGTTGCGGCGCTGGCTTGGATTTGCTTGGGGCTTGGGGGATTGCCGACGGGCAGATCGTTCTCTTGACCGAAGATCAGCGCACTCTTGGTGTGCTGGGGGGCAACCAAACCCGCATGACTGGCGACGACCTTGCTTCGGGCCGCAGTTTGATCCTAGAGCGTCGCCAGCCCAGCGGTTTCGTCATCACGCTCCAACAGGCCATCCGCAACCAGAGCTGTCTCTATGTCGGCTACACCGCTGATTGTTCTGAGAAAACCGATGTGGCCACGCTCTTGGCAGCGAAGTCTGACGCAGCTATCCAACTGGAGACAGCAGCACGGCTGAACCTGCGCAACCAGCCCAGACGGGATGCGCCGGTCGCTCTTGTTCTGGATCGACTGACACAGGTGTCTGCGTTGGAGTGTCTGACAGCCAGCGATGGCATTTGGTGCAAGGTCGATGTGGACGGCACGGTGGGCTGGTTGGCCCGCAACGGGTTGCGGCAACAGAAATGGGCCGTAACAACGTTCGAACTGGCGACCAAAGGGCCGGTCTTAGAAGTCCAGCCCTAGGTCGAGTGTTTTCGCCGAATGGGTCAGGGCGCCCGAGCTGATGTAATGAACGCCCGTTGCCGCGACCTCTGCCACGCGGGGCAACGTCATGTTGCCCGACGCTTCCAGCACCAGCTTGCCCGCGTTCATGGCGACCGCTTTGGCCAAGGTCGGCGTGTCCATGTTGTCTAGCAGCACGACATCCGCGCCGCCAATCTCCAGCACCTGTTCCAGCTGCTCCAGCGTATCGACCTCAATCTCGACCCGCATCATATGGCTGGCCTGAGCCTTAACAGCCTCAAGTACAGGCGCAATGCCGCCCGCTGCCGCGATGTGGTTGTCCTTGATCAGGATGGCGTCGGACAGGCTGAAGCGGTGGTTGAACCCGCCGCCGTGAAGAACTGCTTGCTTCTCTACTAGACGCAGACCTGGGGTGGTCTTGCGTGTGCAGGTGATGCGGCAGTCGGTGCCTTTGGTCTCGGCCACATAGCTCGCAGTCATGGTCGCGATGCCAGTCAGACGGCCCGAAAAGTTCAGCGCCACCCGTTCGCCCGACAGAATGGACGCCGCGCTGCCTTCGATGGTCATCAGAACGTCACCCTTGGCGCAGGGCTGGCCATCGGCAATCAGGGTTTCGATTTTCAGCGTAGGGTCCACCAGATGGAACGCAATCCGCGCGATCTGCATGCCGGAGACGACGCCAGCCTCGCGCGCGTTCAGCCGTGCGGTATAGGTCACATCCGAGGGGATCACCGTACGAGTGGTGATGTCGCCATAGGTGCCAAGGTCCTCGGCCAGCGCGTTGCGGATGACGGGTTCCAGAACCAGATCGGGCAGGGGGGAATTCATCGCTTACTCCTTGGCGTAGCGGGCGCGGATATCCATGGCGTCGGCCAGTGTCATCACGGACCTCTCGCCGGTCGGGTTGGTCTGCGGGAAGTCAGAGCGGAAATGCGCTCCACGGCTTTCCTTGCGTGTCAAAGCGGCGGCGGCAATCAGTGTTGCGGTCGCAGTCATGTTTTTCAGGGCGTCGCAGTTCGGCTGGCTGAACTCGATCAGATAGATGCGGGCCAGCGCGTCCTTCAGGTCCGCGCCATTGCGGACAACCCCGACCTTGTCGGTCATGATTTGGCGCAGGTCCGCCACAAGATCCTCGCGTGGGGCGGCGATAGAACCTTGGGTTTCCACCAGCACTTCGGGTGCCGGAGCCGCGTCGCCAAGACCTGCCATGATCGATGTGGCCGCACGGCGCGCGTAAACCAAGGCCTCAAGCAGGCCATTTGACGCCAGACGGTTCGCACCATGCAATCCGGTCGAGGCACATTCGCCGCAGCACCAGAGCCCGTCCAAGGACGCTCGCCCTTCGTCATCTACCTTGATCCCGCCCATGTGGTAGTGGGCGGCGGCGGCGACTGGGATCGGCTGGGTGACAGGATCAATGCCGGACCGCAAACATGCTTCGGCCACGGCGGGGTACTGGGTCATGATCTCGGGGCCGATGGCCTCGCGGGTGTCCAAGGCAGGCTCATAGCCCGCTTGGGTCTGCGCATAGATGCCACGAGCTACGATGTCGCGGGGGGCGAGTTCGGCGTCGGGGTGCAGGCGCTCCATAAACCGTTTGCCCTGCTTGTTGATCAGGATCGCCCCTTCGCCGCGCAGGGCTTCGGTGGCCAAGGGGGCAGGGTCCTCGCCGCACGCAATCGCAGTCGGGTGGAATTGGACGAACTCCGCATCGGCAATCTCGGCACCCGCGCGGGCGGCCATACCGATCACCTGACCGCGAATGCGGGGCGGGTTCGTGGTCAGTTTGTACAGACCGCCAGAGCCGCCACCCGCCAACAGATGCGCCGCGCCCTGCACTAGCACCGGAGCTGCACGCTCGTCACCGGATTGGGACACCCAGACGCCAGTCACGCGGCCATCCACGACTTCCAGCCCTGTCGCTAGGTGCCCTTCGAGCACCTGCACCGAGGGGGTCTCCCGAACCGTGGCAATCAAAGCCTTCATGATTTCGGCACCCGCTTGGTCGCCGCGTACGCGCACAACGCGGGCAAAGCTGTGGGCGGCCTCGCGGCTCATGACATACCCGCCATCGTCGGTCCGGTCGAACGGCGTGCCAAGGGTGGTCAGGTTCAGGATGTGCTCGCGCGCCTCGTCGCAGACAGCGGTCGCGACGTGGGCATCGACGGTGCCTGCGCCCGCCAATACGGTATCACGGGCGTGGTCTTCGGGGGTGTCCCGGTCGTCCATCGCCGCCGCCACGCCGCCTTGAGCCCACGCGGAACTGGCTCCTTCGCCCAAAATCTCGGGCGAGATCATCAGCACGGGGTAGGGCGCGAGGGTCAGCGCCGCATAGAGCGCGCCGAGGCCGGCCCCGACGATCACCACCCTTTCGGTGGTCACACTGGTCATGATAGGATCAGAGCCCCAGTTTCTTGGACATATCGATCATGCGTTGGACAGCGACGCGCGCCCCTTCGGCCACCGCAGGATCAACTTCGATCTGTGTGGTCATGGTGTGCAGGCTCCAGAGGACTTTCTCCAGAGTGATCATCTTCATGTAGGGGCACATGTTGCAGGGGCCGACGAAGTCGACCTCGGGCAACGAATCCGCGATGTTCGACGCCATCGAACATTCAGTCACCAGCATCGCCTTTTCTGGCTTGTTGTCAGTGACGTACTTGATGATCCCACTGGTCGAACCACTAAAGTCCGATGCCTCGACCACCGAAGGCGGGCATTCGGGGTGGGCGATGACCACAGTGCCGGGGTTCCATTCGCGGAATTCGTTGATGTCCTGCGCGGTGTACTGCTCGTGGACGATGCACGAGCCCTCCCACCAGACGATGCGCTTGTTCTTGACCTTTTGGGCCACGTTCTGCGCCAGATACTGATCGGGGGTCATGATGACGGTGTCCGCCTCCAGCGCCTCGACGATCTGGATCGCGTTCGAGCTGGTGCAGCAGATGTCCGATGCAGCCTTCACCTCGGCGGTGGTGTTCACATAGGTGACCACGGGCGCGCCGGGGAACTGCTTGCGCATCTCTTCGATGCCCGCAGGGGTGATGCTTTCGGCCAGCGAGCAGCCAGCCTCCATGTCGGGCATCAGCACGGTTTTCTGGGGCGACAGAATTTTCGAGGTTTCGGCCATGAAGTGCACGCCGCCTTGAACGATCACGTCGGCTTCGACCTTCGCGGCCTCGATCGCCAGCTGCAGGCTGTCGCCGACAACGTCCGAGATTCCGTGGAAAATGTCCGGCGTCATGTAGTTGTGCGCCAGAATGACCGCATTGCGCTCGCGCTTCAGGTCGTTGATCGCCTTGATATAGGGAGCGGCCTGTAGGAAGTCCGGCGGTGTGACCACGCGGTCCATCTTCTTGTAGATGTCCGATAGGCTCTCTGCCAACTCGGTCGAGGGACGCAGGTCGTAGATCTCGGACAACTCCGAGCGGACGGTGTTCATATCGAGCACTTTAGGATCCTCCTAGTGCGCGTGACCCGGGGCCAGTCGTTCTGTCTGGCGGATGCGGGCCGGCGCCATTCCTTTACCGGCAGGCGAGATAAAACGAGGCCTTCTTCTACAGGTGTTTCCTGCGGGGTCAATGTCGGCGGTGCCTGTTTCCCCGCCCATTACCACGAATTATGTAGGAATTATGACGCAGAATACCACCCATGATTGTGCTCCGACCTTGACCGGCTCCGCCCAACGGTGATGCAAATCCGCCAAGTCCACATCGGAATTCGCAAAAGTGAACAAAGAATATCTAGGCAAATCAACCGGACGGGGGCATACAGATCGTCACCCGTCCCACCCATTTGGTACAGTGCCGTGCACATTCGTCTTGAAAAGGTCAATCATATCCGCCGCCAGCGCCGGTATTGCGTGATTTCCTCGGGGCAGACGCTCTTTGGAGAATGGTTTGTGCAACGCGAGACGGGACGCATCGGGTCGCAAGGCGCGCAGCAAAGCGTTGAATATGTCAGCAGCTGGCAAGAGGCCTATGAGGCGATCGAACAAATGAAGCGTGAAACCTGCCGCAAGGGCTACGCGCCGATCCCCGTGCAATTGCATCTATTCTGAAATCATCCGCGACTTCCTGCCGCTGTTGCCTGTTAAATTGGGGGCAAACGGTGAATTTTTGGCGTTTTTCGTTTCGGTATACAATGGCACACATTGACTTGATGCCGCGTCCGATCTAAGGCAGAGGCGACTAAGCGGCGCGCATACTGCCCGTCGCCCACGGCGTCAGATTTCGGAGAAACGAAGCCATGACAAAAAGCGATACCCCCGACATCATTTATACCATCGTTGACGAAGCGCCCGAGCTGGCCAGCGCATCGCTGCTGCCGATCATCCGCTCGTTTGCGGGCAAGGCCGACATTAGCGTCGAAACTCGGAATATCTCGGTGGCGGGCCGTATTCTGGCCGTGTTCCCCGAATACCTGACCGAAGAGCAGAAGATCGCCGACGATCTGGCTGGTCTGGGTGAACTGGTAAAGACCCCAGATGCCAACGTCATCAAGCTACCGAACATCTCGGCCTCGATGCCGCAGCTGAACGCCGCGATCAAAGAATTGCAGGACAAGGGCTACGCTGTTCCCAGCTACCCCTACGATCCCCAAACCGACGAAGAGAAAGAGATCCAGAAGCGCTATGACGGGATCAAAGGCTCTGCCGTGAACCCCGTTCTGCGCGAGGGTAACTCTGACCGTCGTTCGGCCAAAGCGGTCAAAGAATACGCCAAAGCCAACCCCCACCGCATGGGCGACTGGTCGGCAGACAGCAAAACCACTGTCGCATCCATGGACGGCAACGATTTCTACGCCAACGAAAAGGCGACCACCATCACGGCTGATCAGGCCGGTGGCGCAAAGATCGTCTTTACTGGCGAAGATGGCAGCACGAAAGTTCTGAAAGACGGCCTGTCCTACGAAGAGGGCACCATCGTTGATGCGACTTTCCTGTCGGCGTCCGCTCTGAGCGCCTTCGTCAAACAGGAAATCGCGTCGATGGAACCTGGCGTTCTGTTCTCGGTGCACCTGAAAGCGACCATGATGAAGGTCTCGGACCCCATCATCTTTGGCCACTTCGTCAAAGGCTATCTGGAAGACTTCATCGCCAAGCATGGCGACAAACTGAAAGAACTGGGCTTCAACCCGAACCAAGGTCTGGGTGATCTGGAAGCCAAGATCGCAGGCAATGCAGAACTGGAAGCGGACTACAAAGCTGCCATGGCCGCCAAGCCCGACATGTACATGGTGAACTCGGACAAGGGCATCACCAACCTGCACGTGTCCTCGGACGTGATCATTGACGCCTCCATGCCTGCAGTGATCCGCGCAGGCGGCATCGGCTGGGGCCCCGACGGTGAACCTGCACCGACCAAGTGCTGCATCCCCGACAACTGCTACGCCGGCGTTTATGACGAGACCATCGAGTTCTTTAAACAGAACGGCAAGCTGGACGTCACCACCTGTGGCGCTGTGTCGAACTGCGGTCTGATGGCTCAGAAAGCCGAAGAGTACGGCTCGCACCCCACTACCTTTGAAATGGACGCCCCCGGCACGGTTCAGATCGTTCTGGACAGCGGCGAGGTCATCCTCGAGCACAAGGTGGAAACCGGCGACATCTGGCGTTCGTGCACCGCGAAGAAGCTGCCGATCCTCGACTGGATCAAACTGGGCATCAACCGTACCAAAGCGACCGGTCTGGCAGCCTTCTGGCTGGACGCAAACCGCGCCCACGATGCAGAGCTGATCAAATACGTCGAGCCCGCGCTGAAAGAAGCCGGTATCGAGATCCCGATCATGGCACCCCGTGAAGCAACCCGCTTCACGCTGGAGAACATGGTTCAGGGCAAAGACGTGGTCACCATCACCGGTAACGTTCTGCGCGACTACCTGACCGACCTGTTCCCCATTCTGGAACTGGGCACCTCGGCCAAGATGCTGTCGATCGTCTCGCTGATGCAGGGCGGTGGTCTTTTCGAAACAGGTGCCGGCGGTACCGCACCCAAGCACGTTCAGCAGGTCATCGAAGAGAGCCACCTGCGTTGGGACAGCCTTGGCGAGTTCTGCGCTCTGGGTGAATCGTTCAAGTTCCTCGCAGGCAAGGGCGATGCGAAAGCCGGCGTTCTGGGGGATGCTGTTGAAGTCGCAACCCAGAAGGTTCTGGAAAACGACAAATCGCCCAAGGGCCGCGTTGGTCAACTCGACAACCGTGGCAGCCACTACTACTTCGCCAAGTACTGGGCAGAGGCTCTGGCCGCTCAGACCGACGATGCAGAGCTGGCAGCAGCGTTCGCTCCGATCGCCAAGGACCTCGCCGACAAAGAAGAGGCCATCTTGGCCGAGATCGGAGAAGTCGACGGCAAGGCAGGCGACTTGGGTGGCTACTACCTGCTGGATGCCGACAAGGTCGCTGCGATCATGCGCCCGAGTGCTAGCCTAAACGCCATCATCGGCTAATTTAGCTATCCATACGATTTTAAATAAGCGGGCCTCTGGTCCGCTTATTTGTTTTTTATCAGATAGTTGTCGGTTAAAATTGATGCGAGTTTTGGTCTTCGGCGTTCCACATGGCCTCGCCCTCTGATCCATGCATTATTGCATGAATGGCTAGTGCATTCGGAAATGTTGCGGTTTTTGATCTATGCACCTGCCATTTCTAGCGGGTTCATTGGCAGTCACGGGGCTGCTTTTCGAATGTCCAAATACAACGCACCATTTCGGGGCGCAGTGCCCATCAGAGGCTTTCGTTGAAGTGCGCATCTGCGCAACATCCAAAGGTTAGGTGCGCCCATTTCTGCTTGAGCTTGGCTTCAGACGTGCATGGTCTTTCTGGCTGGCGGAGCCCGTCTCGGTGCGATCACATCTTGTTCTTGGTATGAGTTACGCTTCGCTGCCTTCGCGGGGCGGGCTACGTAAATGGTAAATACTGATTTCATGAATGGATGAGCACTTTTTGTGCACGCCTCTGAGGTCACGTCCGTCAAGGTGGTGTAATTTGTCGGGTGGCCTGAGGTCATGATCAGGCGGCTTTTATGCTGAGAATTGGGTCTGTCTCCTCGTTGTCGATCTGAGCGAATGCCTCGACCATCATGTAGCGGCTGGCGGTTT
>NZ_JBGFGN010000085.1:0-360 GCF_041224595.1 Donghicola sp. XS_ASV15
GTTATCTCTACTGTAGCTTCATTTACATCAGTAATTTTACCTTCAGGGGAAATCGTCACCAAAGGATCAAGAGAAACTTCAATTAGCGAACGGGCGTATTGAAAAGCCTGCTTCTGCTGTGTGACATCACGTGCAGCAGCAAAAACACCTAACACATAACCAAGAGTGTCTTTATAAACAGCCGCGTTGTATAGCACATCGGTGAGCTTCCCACTTTTGTGCCGTATCGTTAATGCGTAATCTGTAACTTGTCCTTTTGAAAAAACCTCCTGATAACCTCGTCTCGCTTCATCTGGATTAGTGAAATAGTTTGAAAAGTCAGAGCCAATCAATTCATCTTTTCCCCGCCCAGTTGCCTCG
>NZ_JBGFGN010000088.1:0-1384 GCF_041224595.1 Donghicola sp. XS_ASV15
GCACCTTCAAATACAAGTCCACGGTGTATATCCCCAAGCCCTCCCGAAATCCGAAAGGGCAAAAGTGGACGACTTTTACGCCGCCCGCGACAACACTATGCCGTCGCTACCGTGGCCGAGTATTGCTCCGCCGTTCACACAGAGACGTCGAAACGGAAACAGCATGCGCCTGAGTTCAAGGCGAAGGTCGCGCCGGAAGCCCTAAAGGGTGAGGAGACGGAAGCCGAGCTTGCGAGCCGGTTTGGTGTGCATCTGTTACCGGCAGGTGATTGCGAAGCAAACACCGAGAGGCGACGATGATCCATCAGTGGAAACGCGCTCTACGCGAAGGCGCTTCTGGCGTGTTCGAGCGTGGGAGCAGCAAGAAGGCTGCGATTGATGAAGAGCAGTTGAAGGAACTTTACGCCAAGATTGGGGAGCTGGCGTTGGCCAATTCTTTTTTGGAGCGAAAGCTGAAGCCTTGGGGCGGGAAGTGAGGCGTGACATGATCGAGCCGAACCATCCGAACTTGTCCATCGGTCAGCAATGCAAGCTGCTGTCGATCGCACGCTCATCCTATTACTACGAGCCGAAGGGCGAGACCGAACAGAACCTCGACCTGATGCGGCAGATCGACGAGCTGTTCTTGGAGACCCCATTCTTCGGCGTTCGGCAGATGACCTGGCACTTGCGCAACGACGGCCAACTTGTAAACGAGAAGCGCATCCGGCGACTAATGCGGCTGATGGGCTGGATGCCAATTTACCAGAAGCCCAACACGAGCAGGCCGGCAAAGGGGGCACAAGACTTATCCCTATCCACTCAGAGGTCTGCAGGTAGAACGCCCAAACCAGCTCTGGTGTTCAGACATCACCTATCTGCCCATGCGGCGCGGGGTCCTCTACCTGGTGGCGATCATGGACTGGCACACGCGAAAAGTTCTATCTTGGCGGATATCGATGACATTAGAGGCTGACTTCTGTGTTAACGCGCTGAACGAGGCCATCCACAAGTTCGGGCCGCCCGAGATAATGAATACAGATCAAGGGTCCCAGTTCACATCCTTTGTCTGGACGGATCGGTTGCGGCGATCTGGCGTGCGGATCTCCCCTCTCGGGACACTGCTGCGCAATGCCCTGCCGGGCAGTGGACAGATGGGAAAGGACGCTTCCTCGACAACATCTTCATCGAGAGGCTCTGGCGCACCCTGAAACACAATTGTGTCTACCTGCATGCTTGGGAAACCGGATCAGAGACGAAAGCGGAGTTAGTGTCCGAGCACGTGGTGTAATTTCCGCACCGCCAACGGTGTAATCCCGGGTGGCCATCGAGGTGTATGGTCGAGGTGGAGTTTGACCGCTTCAACCACGAACCACACGGAGACCCCGATGACCAAAACCAACAT
>NZ_JBGFGN010000090.1:0-333 GCF_041224595.1 Donghicola sp. XS_ASV15
TTTACCCGAAGGCGGTGCGCCAACCTTTTGGAGGCAGCCGACCACGGTAAGCTCAGCGACTGGGGTGAAGTCGTAACAAGGTAGCCGTAGGGGAACCTGCGGCTGGATCACCTCCTTTCTAAGGATGATCCTAGATTGAAGAACTTGTTCTTCACGTGGATCACTTAGCATATCGTCTCCTACCTTTGGGAGACACACATCACGGGCCAGGCCGTCC
Organism: Donghicola sp. XS_ASV15; assembly: GCF_041224595.1. Taxonomy (NCBI): domain Bacteria; kingdom Pseudomonadati; phylum Pseudomonadota; class Alphaproteobacteria; order Rhodobacterales; family Roseobacteraceae; genus Donghicola; species Donghicola sp. XS_ASV15. The sequence continues at coordinate 218 of NZ_JBGFGN010000090.1, forward strand.
TCATATCTCTTCAGGAAGAAATACAGACCGACCGGTCTGGACAGACTTGGGTCGGTAGCTCAGGTGGTTAGAGCGCACGCCTGATAAGCGTGAGGTCGGAGGTTCAAGTCCTCCTC
>NZ_JBGFGN010000092.1:0-392 GCF_041224595.1 Donghicola sp. XS_ASV15
GAATACGTGCGCATCGTCTTGTGTAAAGCCACGCACACGCATTAGGCCGTGTAGTGCACCCGATGGTTCGTTACGGTGACAACAACCAAATTCAGCCATACGCAGTGGTAAATCACGGTATGATTTTAAACCTTGGTTAAAGATCTGAACGTGGCCTGGGCAGTTCATTGGCTTAATCGCATATTCGCGCTTTTCAGATTCAGTGGTAAACATTGCATCGCCATATTTATCCCAGTGACCTGATTTTTCCCAAAGTACACGGTCCATCATTAATGGGCCTTTTACTTCTTCGTACTTATATTCGCGAAGTTTTTCACGAACAAAATCTTCTAGCTCGCGGTAAATGCTCCAGCCGTCATTGTGCCAAAACACCATGCCTGGTGCTTCTTCTT
>NZ_JBGFGN010000012.1:0-5424 GCF_041224595.1 Donghicola sp. XS_ASV15
AACGCCCTCACTCAGCCCTTGGCGGCAGACCGCCCGCCATGCTTTATTGGCTGAGAAAAGACGGAACCCAACCCGATCAGCAGGTGCAACGAGTAGCTTAATTTATGCCAGATCCTGTCCAATGATCGGGGAGTAGCTCAGATCCATTGCGCGCTGTGCTTATGATTTTTGAAGCCATCCTTCTTTTGAGCATATGCTCTCTCGGCGGCTTCTTTGAATGTCAGCTTTGAAGAGGCCCGATGGCTTGCTCGCTTTTCTTCGTCGCGAACCATGATCGGATCGCGTCCTTCATCAATCAACTGCCAATGCTGGATCGCAATCGTCCGGATTTTCCCAAGTGAGATATCTGGGTAATTTCCAAGCCCCATATCCCTTCGTTTCCCTGTCACAGGAGAGGTGAACCTCAGTTCGTACTTTCCGCGTCCATCGAGCTTGCCAGGGATCAAGCGAAGCCCTTTGACGCCCCCAACCGGAACAGCTTTTCCGCCTGCCTTTAGAGCACGTGCTTGTGTGTCGGTTAGCTGCTTAACCATCTCTCAGCCCCACTTTTAGCCCCACATTTGAGTGGAGCTACCTGCAACGCTGTGAGACTTCCGGAAATCGAACTATCCGTCAAGATAGTATAAATAGGTGCAAAACAAGAATGACAGAATGTATCTGAACCCCACAGAGATCTTATAATGGCGGTCTGTCTCTCCGCCATTTACTTTGGCAAGCCAAGGTAATTTACTCCAAAAATTCAATGGCTTGCTGGAAAGATCGCTCCCCCTAGGGGATGGCGTCGATTTGCTTTGCTACACTTTTTGCTACACAATTTTCAGCATTTCCCTCAGGCATTCCCCACAAGCTCCCACTATATCGTGTGCGTAAACGTTCGAGCTTGACCTCGCATTTTAGGCGCACCTCCTACCCTGCCGCACTGCATATGCTCCTGAGCGACGCGCGTTCGCTCTCAAAGACTAAAGTCTTTTAAACTGGGAAAGCGGACAGGGCACCAGCCTGAGCGTTCTACTCTACAAATGGTGATCCACAGGCACGGCGGCGTCCACATGATCGAGGATGCCTTTCGGATCGCAGCCGATGGCGCGGCAAATGACGATGAGCTCTACGGTGTCGATGCGGCGCTCTCCGCTTTCCACGCGGGCAATCATGGACTGATGGCACTTTAGACGCTCGGCCAGTTGGGTCTGGGTCAGCTCTGCCGATTGGCGGGCCTTGATCAGGGCGTCGCACAGGGCTGCTTGGCCCGCGCTGCGGATTGTCTTGCTCATCCCTGTCCCCCGAGGCTGTGCTGGAAGCTTGGATAAATCCGGAAAGTAGATTGTCTAAAATTCAGATCGGTTCGACGGAGTATCCACATGCACCCAGACCTCGAGACCCAGCCCCTTGCCCAAATTCGCTTGGCGACCTTGCAGGCACAGCGAGACGCGCTGCCGAGTTTCTGAAGGATCCGAGGGTGCTGCCCCTCTGTGAGCTGATCCTCAATGGGGTGACCTCCTACGAAGGGGCGGTGCGCCTGATGTCCGAGGGCTTTGCAGAACGTGACTCGTTCACGGTGCGACTGGGACCGTTGGCGGGACGGACGATTGTGACCTTTGATCCCAGTCCCGAGGGGCAATCCTGGTTTGATGATCTTCGGGAATGGAAGCATGACCTCTTTGTTGCAGGGGTCACGGATCTGGTGACCGACACCTGCGTCGTGGAGTACGGCTATGGTGTGGCAGCCACACGGACAATGGTGGAGATCGCGCTGGAGATCGGAGATGGAGCGTTGCTGAAGCGGCTGGTCGATCCCGCCGCGCCTTTGGGCGTGCGTCAAGGGTTAGAGATCGAAGAGCGTGTGACTTCAGAGGTTCGCAGAGAGGCACTGGAGAGGTGGCTTGGGGAGGTTGTTCCTCGAAGCGGTGCTGCCATTGTCGATCTTGGCGGGGTTCTCAGAGGGTTTCCTGCGCTGGTAGAGTGACCCCGAGATGCGCAGTTCTTTTTCGAAGAGCGTCCTGCGCGCCCGATGATTTTACCGACCCTCTTTTTCAAAACCATCAAGACTCCTCGAACGGGCCCGTTCGGAGCTGACATGGTGGTTTTATTGAGACGGTTTTCGACCCTCTTTTTCACAAGCGTGTAGGGTCGAGCGGGAGAGATTTTGCGCCCTCGCTCAGGTTCCAAGACTGCAAATGTGAGGGGTGCGCGGCGTGAGGCTGTGCCTTCAGCGAGAATGTGAGCGGCGGGACCTCAGGGTCGGACGTGCGTCAAGGCAACCACATTTGCGGGCCTTGCCTGTGGCTCTGCTTTGCGGCGTTGCTGCTCCCGCAGGGCCTTGGCCCGGGCCAGAGGCCCGTTTGCCTCGGCCCCTTGGGCGGCGGCCAGTTCGGCCTCGAGCCGCACGAAGATCGGCGTGAACTTGGGTTGGTGTTCCATCAGCATCGCTACCTTCAGGAGAGCCGCCTCGAGCCGCGCCACGGTGATCTCCGCGCCCTTCGGGGCGGGAGGCCGGATGCGATCGGCAAAGTCGGTCCTGTCGCGCGCCATGGCGTGCGTCTCCTGTCGCCCCGTGCGGGGCGCCGCAGGGGTCTTGGCTGATTGGAAGATCCCCAAAGGCGGGGCATGACAGGACGCTAGAAATGTGAGCCAAGGTGACGCAATGCCGAATGTCCGATTGGATTTAGAATTATGTGGATAACCACCCTAAATTGCGCGATTCTCTTACAATAGTAGTGATTTGTTTCGAATAACTAATTCGCATAATTCAGAAAGATGTGGATAACCCGATTTACGTCTTGAAAGTTACAAGCCGCAACGACCACCTTGTTAGGCATGTAAGTCATTGTACAGGGTTGTGAGTATGTTGGACGCAGATGCTGACGTTAAGAAGGGGAAGAAGAAAGGCCACAAGATCCATTTGACGGATGCAGAATGGATGGCTTTGAAGGACGCCGCGAAGTTACAGGGTCTCTCTGCAAGCCAGCTTGTGGCGTCATGGATTTTTATTCGGAATGAGAAACCGCCAGCGCAGGTGATCCCGGATCAGCTTATTCAGGAGCTGGAAAGCGCAATTCGCCAGAACGCGGATATGCACCTCGCGTTTCATGATGGCATTACCCCAATTCCCACGACGCTCGTTTCGGCACTCTGGGCCAATACCGCAGCTCTGAATGCCGTGCTGGAGCGTCTCGGAAAATGCTGATCGGCTGGTACAAATACGACGCCTCTGATCCGGTTGGACACGGGATCGTTGCGTACTTTCTCGCGCCAACTGTCGGAAAGTCGGTCGAGGGACAGCGCCTCCAGCTCACGCGTGAACCAGCACCGGAGCTCCTGGCTGGTGACCCAGAGCAGATCCTGCGGTTCCTGAAGCGGTTGACCTTCAAGCGGCGGTTCAGCGCGATGACGATGACCTTTGCCGAAGACGATGTGCCGGTGGCAGCCTTCAATCGCGGTGACCGCGCGCAGCGGGACAAGGTGGGCAAGGCCGTTACCGCTGTGCTGGAGCTGGCCTACCTGCACATTCCGCCGGAGCAGCGCCCTCCGGTCCTGATCGGAACCCATACCCATACGGGGCGGCTCGAGATCAACATTTTGCTGCCCAAGGCGGTGCTGGCAGGCCACGGGCGCTATCTGTCATGGAACCCGTGCCCCCCGACGCCGCGGCACCGCGCGATGTGGGACCTGCAGCGCCAACTCATCAATGCACGGCTCGGGTGTGCCGAACCCACTGATCCGCGCCGGACCCAGTGGGTCAGCTTTCCCCCGTGGTTGAGCAAAAGCACCGCCGAGCTGGCGCGCCATAGTTTGGCCTCGTCCAATATGGCCATTCTGGAGTTCGGACAGCAGTTGGAAGAGCTGGCGCAAAGCAACGCTATTCCCCATCGCAAAGCGCTGCGGCGGCATATGCGCAAATTGGCGCGCAAGGCGGGCTACCGGATCGGGCGCCCGAATGACAAATCGATGCGCTTCGATGCCATTGATCCGGTGCGCACAGAGCCGAAGCGTTTCGTTTTCAAAGGGCGCCTTTTTGAGGACCGCCCCTATGCGGTGGTGCGCCAGGATCAGGCCGCCTTCGATGCACGCTTTGTCGCGCAAGATCTCGAAGACCGCCTCTTTGATCTCTCTGAAGACTGCGAAGAAATGACGGCGCGGAAATATGGAAAAGATGGCTGGGATCTGTGGCCCTTTGATCCGCTTCATAGCTTTGTCAAAGGACAGGAGTGTATCGCGTGGCAACGGGCACATGCTATTGAAAACGCTTCGACCTTTCCCGAAAGAAAAATCGCAAAATCCCGCAAGATCCACCTACCGAAGCCGCCGATCTTGCAAACCCTGGTCGCACGACTGAGTGCCCTCGCGGAACTCTTTCAGAACCAGCTGGCCACGCGCCGGATCGCGCAGGTAATCGCATCCCATCGTAACGACTTCCAAACCACCAAACAGACCTGGAGAACGCTTCGTGACCGTATCGACCGACTTACAGAGCCTGAGCGCCATGCTCCTCGAACTTCGCACCATGATGGACCGCCTCGAAGCCATGCTGGAGCGCTCAGAGGACGAGACCCTCTCGGATCGCCTGCAGGAGATCGCGGACGCGATCCTCGCCTCGAACGCCTACTCTCGCCAGATCGTGGAGACGCTGTCGGGCGCCCTGATGCAGCAGCAGGACCTGATGCGCATGGCCGCGCAGATCGACGCCATCCATCAGAACCAGATCCAGATGACGCAGTGGCTTGGACAGAGCCTCGAGAAGGCTCAAGAGGATGGTTGATTAGGAACTGGCTCGCGGGAGACCGACCGCAGCCAGAACCCGGGGATCGGCTGGAGTTTTTAGTGGAAGAAGGGGTGTGCGGTCAGAAAAGCGCATCGCGCTCCGGATCGAACACATGGGTGCCATGGGCAATAGCATACTGCCGCTCGGGCGTCAGACCATAGCGGTAGTAGTCACGCACCCCCAGAATGTCTAGCACCACAAGATCAGGCGTCGTGGCCACTTCCGCTTCGCTGACTGGGTCTTCGACCACAACTTCGTCGTCGCCAAGTCCCTCGGTCAGGAAAAACGGTTCTGGCTCGGGCCAGTGGGTCATACGCAGGCCGCCCTGTCGCAATCTCGGCGGGCCCTGCATATGGTCTGGGACACCGCAGTCTGTGAGGCGCTCCACATGGCCCAACCGCAGGAAACTGCGCAGATCGACAAACGCCGAGAACATGATCGGAGCCGTCGCGGGATCAGGAACAGACCGCGTTCCTTCGGGAACAGTGCCTTCGAAAAACTGGATGAGTTGGCCCAGTCGTGGACGGTTAGTGTCCGAGCACGTGGTGTAATTTCCGCACCGCCAACGGTGTAATCCCGGGTGGCCATCGAGGTGTATGGTCGAGGTGGAGTTTGACCGCTTCAACCACGAACCACACGGAGACCCCGATGACCAAAACCAACAT
>NZ_JBGFGN010000021.1:0-223 GCF_041224595.1 Donghicola sp. XS_ASV15
GGTCACGACAGCCTCCCCCCGGCGACAGAAGACACCCCCATAGAAGCCGAGGTGGCCGTCGAGGCCACACCCGACGCAGACCACTTAGCCGCCACCGAAGAGGAAGACCCCTTCGCGGCGCTTGCTGACGTGGAAGAGCCGGACGCAGAACTGTCCGCCCCGGAAGACGCAGAGGCTCCCAAAGATCAGATGGCATCTGCAGACGAAGAACCACAGGCCTCTG